>NZ_PZKQ01000032.1:0-32716 GCF_003046645.1 Escherichia sp. MOD1-EC6475
GGTTCAGGGGGCCAGTCTAATCACTGATTGCCACTCGGTTTTCATCATACGGATTTAGTTGTGTCTTGACCGTGTAGCCACGCCAGTCCGTTGCGGCACCGCGCATATTATCAATTTCCAGCCCGGCTGCGCCTGGTGCTTTAACCAGAGCGATGGTTTCACCTAACTCCTGACTTAACGTTACCCCTTCGCTGTGTGCCAGAATACCGCCCTTAATGCCATAATTGAGTCGCTGGGAATTTTGGCTGTAATTATAACTGCCGTTCAGTGAACCGTAGGTGCCGTCATAAGACAGCGACATATTACCGCCAACTTCATCATCGTGGCTGTTATAAGACTGCATTAAATTCCAGGACAGATTATTTTTTTCCAGGGCTGTTCCGCTTATTCCTATCTGATGTGAACTGCCGGAATTATCATTTTGTGAAACGGAATACGTAGCGTAGCTATTTCCCCACCAGCCAGATAAAGGCACAGATAAAGAGAGCATGTAGATCTGCTCACTGCTGTTATCACTGGCATAATTATTACTCGTCCCCTGACGAGCGGTATTGGAATAACTCCAGGAGATATTCCACGAGAGACGCTTCCAGCTACTGCTGTAGCCAAATTGCATTAATCGTTCAACATCATCGGTATGCCAGTACTGCTGACGACTTAGTGTCAGGTATACGTTGCCGTAATCTCTTCCCAGCGACTGCGTTAGCGTTCCTTCCACACGACTGCGGCGGTTACCTGTTTGCCAGAAATCGTCAGGGCTGTTGCTCCGTGACGCCCATTCGTTGAGGGTATAGTAGCCTTCAGTGGAATAACGATAGCCAACCAGACGCAAACTGGTGTCCGTATCATCAAAACGTTTCGAATACAGAAAGCGATAGGACTGTCCGGTTTCCGTATCATCATGACTAAATTTTGCACGCGCATGAGTCACATCGAACGAGATAGCGCCCAAAGAACCAAGATCTTTACCCATCCCTAACGCTGCTGATCCATAATTCTCGGCAGCCTGTAAACCACCATATAACGTAAACCCGTGCGGCAGGCCATGAAGGATCTGCGCCTGGATGACATCTGGCGCAAATCCATCTTCATCGCGTAATTCACCCACACTGACATCGACATCCGTTTGACCTTCACGCTTAAGGATTGCCAAAGTGGCGTAAGGTTGGGTGAATCGTTGTTCGCTACCATCTTCTTCCTTGATAGTTACGTCCAAATCTCCCCCCGAACTGGCAGTGTTCAGGTCGGTAATTTCAAAGGCACCTTGTGGAACGGCAGATTGGTAAATCACATAACCACTTTGACGAATGATGACCGTGGCGTTGGACTTGGCAATACCACGCACCACAGGGGCAAATCCATTCTGGCTGGCAGGCAACATATCGTTATCGGTATAAAGACGTGCGCCACGGATTTGTGTGCTGTCGAAAATATCGCTCGCCGTCCAGGTATCGCCGATCATAATCTGGCTTCGTAACGCGGCAATATTACGTTGTATCCAGGTGCTTATAGAGTTGTAATCCGCACGACCATCAGTTGTGTTTAAGGTACTGTAATTGCGTAATCGCCACGGCCCAATATTCAGTCCGTTGCGCAGGTTGAGATAACTGGTATTCGTCTCCTGAGAACCATAATCCGAACGCAGGGTATGTGAACCAGAAAAATCGTAGTTGATGGTGAGCGCATTAATCCCCTCATCCCAACGCGTAGGGCTTATGTAATCGTAGGCCATCGCGTCCATGTAGATTTGGGGAATGGAGATATTCAGTTGCAGTTTATCGCTGTCCAGTTGCCAGGATGAGCCTTCAATGCGTGGCTCAGGATCAATACAGACCGTTTCATCCACATCATTGAGCGATTTCAGTGCATCAACTTTTACGCCAAAGGAGATCAGCGTTTTTTTTATAGCGACAAAGCAGGCGTGTAAATCAGCATCGGGATTATCCTGAACAAATGTCACATCCTGACGTTCAAACATTTTACCGTTGATAAAAATATCAACGCTATAAACGCCGGGAGGCATCATATTTGCCCGGTTAAACTGACGAATGTCGACCCCGGATTGATGGTCGATTTCCAGTAGCGCCGGGTTAAATACGCTGACCTGGGCCATCAGACTATGTGTGAATATCAGACACGTCCCTGCCATCAGGCCAACCGCTATTCTGGTCGTAACCATAATACGCCTATCCTTATGCCATGCTTACAGTGCGTTTTTTAGCGGTTCGCTTATCGCGCCATAATCATTTATGAATCGCCAGGTCATTTGGTTACCCGCAGAATTGGCAGGCAACGGTAAAGAGAGCGTTTCGAAAGGACGGATCATGTTGAGAGGCACATCATGGCCATCAACAATGACATCCATCACACTGATATGAATCGGGTTTGGATTTTCAGCAATCAGATTTTTGCCTTCACGGCGCCACTTAACCTTAGGCGCTGCATCTTCAGGAATAAGTCGAATAGTTGCTGGTCGCCAGAACAGCTTGATACGCGTTTTAACAGCAATTTCCAAAGAGTTAGCCGCTTTATTGGTTGCTGCAGGCGGAATATTTTTGATATTCAGCCAGAAGACGGATTCACGGTCGTCGGGTAATGACATTCCCTTCGTGTGAAGAATACGTAATACTTTTTCTTGTCCGGGTTCAAGTCGGGATACAGGAGGTATAACAGTAAAGGGCGCTTTACTTTTATCATCTTTATTAAACGGATCCACCCATGACTGGATGAGATAAGGGATCTTCTCTTCCTTGCTGAATACAGAAATAGATTTATCTGCATTATTACTTATGTAAACAACCCGCGTACCGCCAATGACAACGCCTGCATAGGTTAATGCTGGCTGGCCTAAAAAAAGGCTTAACATAATCGCGATAAATAATTTGTACCAAAGGGTTGTTTTAAAGAGCCTGATTAAACAACTTTTTCTGGACATAATAACTCCCTGGCCAAAGCCAACTGAATAAAAAGGCTCTGATAAATTATTTCTTATATTCGATAGTAAATTGTGAATCGGCGTTCGCTGTACCCGCCGTTACGACTGCATTTGTTGCAACATAGCGTGCAATAAATTTCATTTCCGCAGCGCCGTTACCATCGATAGTGGTATAAGCTGAGTCGTTATAAAGTTTGACCTGAGAGTTGTCAGCCTGGTTAAAGATACGGATACCAACACCAGTGGCCACAATCGCTGCCCCGGTGCCGGTATAATCACCCGGATCGGCAGCTGTAGTCGGAGTACCCACTTTCAGATCGCCATCGCCGCCAGGTGCTTCTGTACCATCAAAACGAACCGCAGCCTGCGTGTACGTTGCCGGACATTTTTCCAGTTTAATACTGAACTGCTGTGGCGATGCCACGCTGCCTACGCCTGAAAAAGCATTTTTACTGACTTTTCCGAGAGGAACGGTTTGATCCGCTGTATCGGAGGTAACTTCACAACTACTGTCAACAATTTCACCAACAAAGTGAACAACACCATCCTCTGCGAGCGCATGTCCGGCCAGCATTAAAGATGCCAGCGTGAATGCACCGCCAATAATATTACGTTTCATAAAAACTCCATTGATATAATATATCCTTCAACCCGAACCATCACTTATATTAATAAGTGTATTTATGATTCGCGCACATATTACATCAATGAAAAAGCTTTGGCTAAATTAATATCTATAAATCAATCTGAGAATATAAATTTATTATATAAATATTATTCAAATAATAGTAAATCAAGTTCGTAAGCGGACATTAGTAAAAATTCGGAATATATTTATTTAGTTAACTAAATGGAAAATTTATTGGAAATAATTATGAAAAAGGGCCACCCGCTGGCAGCCCTTGCTTACTTAACAGTTAGTATTACTCAACCGTAACCGATTTCGCCAGGTTACGCGGCTGGTCAACATCAGTGCCTTTGATCAGTGCGACATGGTACGCCAGCAGTTGCAGCGGAACGGTGTAGAAGATTGGTGCAATCACCTCTTCCACATGCGGCATCTCGATGATGTGCATGTTGTCGCTGCTCACAAAACCAGCGTCCTGATCGGCAAAGACGTACAACTGACCGCCACGCGCGCGAACTTCTTCAATGTTGGATTTCAGTTTTTCCAACAGTTCGTTGTTCGGCGCAACGACGATAACCGGCATATCTGCATCAATCAGCGCCAGCGGACCGTGTTTCAGTTCACCCGCAGCGTAGGCTTCAGCATGAATATAGGAGATCTCTTTCAGCTTCAATGCGCCTTCCAGCGCGATGGGATACTGATCGCCACGGCCCAGGAACAGCGCGTGATGTTTGTCAGAGAAATCTTCTGCCAGTGCTTCAATACGCTTGTCCTGAGACAGCATCTGCTCAATACGGCTCGGCAGCGCCTGCAGACCATGCACGATGTCATGTTCAATGGAAGCATCCAGACCTTTCAGGCGAGACAGTTTGGCCACCAGCATCAACAGCACAGTTAACTGAGTGGTGAAGGCTTTAGTAGATGCCACGCCAATTTCAGTGCCGGCATTGGTCATCAGCGCCAGATCGGATTCACGCACCAGAGAAGAGCCAGGAACGTTACAGATTGCCAGCGAACCAAGGTAACCCAGCTCTTTTGACAGACGCAGGCCAGCCAGAGTATCTGCCGTTTCACCAGACTGTGACAGAGTGATCATCAGACTGTTACGACGCACGGCTGATTTGCGATAGCGGAATTCAGAGGCGATTTCGACGTCGCACGGAATGCCTGCCAGCGATTCAAACCAGTAGCGGGAAACCATACTAGAGTTGTAAGAAGTGCCACAGGCGAGGATCTGAATATGCTCAACCTTCGACAGCAGTTCATCGGCATTCGGGCCCAGCTCGCTTAGATCAACCTGACCGTGGCTGATACGTCCGGCGAGAGTGTTTTTGATGGCGTTTGGCTGTTCGTAGATCTCTTTCTGCATGTAGTGGCGGTAAATACCTTTATCGCCTGCGTCATATTGCAGATTGGATTCGATATCCTGACGTTTTACTTCCGCGCCAGATTTATCGAAGATGTTTACCGAACGGCGAGTGATTTCCGCAATATCGCCCTCTTCAAGGAAGATAAAGCGACGAGTCACTGGCAACAGCGCCAGCTGGTCAGAAGCGATAAAGTTTTCGCCCATACCGAGGCCAATCACCAGCGGGCTACCAGAACGTGCCGCCAGCAAAGTATCCGGGTTGCGGGTGTCCATAATCACCGTACCGTACGCGCCACGCAGTTGCGGGATAGCACGCAGAACGGCCTCACGCAGGGTGCCGCCCTGTTTCAGTTCCCAGTTCACCAGGTGAGCAATAACTTCGGTGTCAGTTTCAGAAACAAAGGTATAGCCACGCGCTTTTAACGCTTCGCGCAGCGGCTCATGGTTTTCGATGATGCCGTTATGCACCACCACAATGTGTTCAGAAACATGCGGATGCGCATTCGCTTCAGAAGGTTCGCCGTGGGTTGCCCAGCGAGTGTGAGCAATACCGGTGCCGCCATGCAGAGGATGTTCTTCCGCTGCCTGAGCCAGCATCTGGACTTTACCGAGACGACGTAAGCGGGTCATATTTCCGTTTGCGTCGACAACAGCCAGACCGGCAGAGTCATAACCACGGTATTCCAGACGACGTAAACCTTCGAGAAGGATTTCAGCTACATCACGTTGCGCGATCGCGCCAACAATTCCACACATAGTTTTTAATTCCGATTGATATCGTTGTCGGTCAACCTGTATGCCCGATTTTTCGGGCGCCCCGAGCCTTGTAGAGAGTGGGGTTATTTTTATAGTTACTGCTTGTGGGCGGGAGATTATGTTATCTCCTCATCCCTGATGGCCGGATTACCCAGCCAGAATTACTTTTTCTTAACCGGACGACGCCAGCCTTCTTTTTGTGCCTGCGGCACACGGCTGATTGCCAGGGCATTTTCACCAACATTGCGCGTTACAGTAGTACCCGCAGCAATGGTCGCGCCTTTACCAACCGTTACCGGTGCAACAAGTTGGGTGTCAGAACCGACAAATACATCGTCGCCAATAATGGTTTTAAATTTATTCGCACCGTCGTAGTTGCAGGTAATGGTTCCCGCGCCGATGTTAACGTTATCGCCGATTTCCGCATCGCCCAGGTAAGTCAGATGACCGGCTTTCGAGCCTTTACCCAAACGCGCTTTTTTCATCTCAACGAAGTTACCGACGTGTGCGCCTTCCAGCAGCTCTGCACCGGGGCGCAGACGGGCAAACGGGCCAATGGTACAGGCCGCAGCCAGATTCGCGTCTTCCACCACGGTATATGGGCTGATTTCGCAATCATCACCAATCACGCTGTTTTTAATCACGCAACCAGTGCCAATTTTCACGCGATTGCCGAGAGTAACATTACCCTCGATGATAACGTTAGTATCAATTTCAACATCGCGCCCGTGAGTAAGCGTACCGCGCAGATCAAAACGCGCCGGATCGCGCAGCATAACTCCCGCCAGCAGCAGTTTTTCTGCCTGTTCGGACTGATAAACGCGCTCCAGACGGGAGAGTTGCAGACGGTTATTTACACCTTCAACTTCGCTTAAACGCTGCGGATGTACAGCGACAATTTCACGCCCTTCCTGATACGCCAGCGCAATAATGTCGGTAATGTAGTACTCGCCCTGTGCATTATTATTGGTCAGCTTCGCCAGCCAGCGTTTCATATCTGCACCGTTGGCGATCAGAATACCGGTGTTGATCTCCTGGATTTGACGCTGCTCGTCGGTAGCATCTTTATGCTCAACAATGCCGGTAACTTTGCCATTCTCACGGGTAATGCGGCCATAACCGGTCGGGTCATCCAGTTTCACTGTCAGCAGCCCAATGCCACCCTGCGGTTTTGCATCACGCAGGCGCTGGAGTGTTTCGACCGAGATCAGCGGTACATCGCCGTAGAGCATTAAAATGTCTTCATCATCGGCAAAGAAAGGTGCGGCCTGCTGCATTGCATGACCAGTACCCAACTGCTCAGCCTGAAGCACCCAGTTCAGATTGTCATCTTTCAACGACTGTTTAAGCAGATCGCCGCCGTGACCGTAAACCAGGTGAACGTGCGCTGCGCCTAATTCATTCGCAGCATCAATGACATGCTGAACCATCGCTTTCCCGGCAAGGGTATGCAGCACTTTTGGAATATCGGAATACATGCGAGTGCCTTTGCCTGCTGCAAGGATCACTACGCTCATAGCATTATTCAACATACGCGTCCTGACTGTGATTTGAGAACGAATTTAAACCGCTTCACCTTGAAAAAACTACATTTTTTTCATCGTGAAATGGACAGAGGATAAATTGTGCAATAAAGGATTATCCCTACTGACGAAAACACCATTTTCGACCATTGGCGCGTCTTTTGTCTGCATAAAAGTAAGGTAGCACCTTCATTTAAGTGTCTACATGATGTTTTTGCTCTTATTTCGATCAATGAATAAACGAGAAAACCAGCAAAGAATTTCGCTGGTTTATATAAAAAGTGTTAATCGCGGAACATGAATGATCACAGCACAAATCCTGCTGTACTACTATCCAGATGAAAATATGCGCGGCGCACGCAATAAAAAAGCCAGCCTGTTTCCAGACTGGCTTTCGTGCTTTTCAAGCCGGTGTTACATCGCTTTTTTGGTCAACTCGATAACGCGCAGCTGCGCGATCGCTTTGGCCAGTTCCGCAGACGCCTGAGCGTAATCTACGTCGCCGTGAGAGCTGCTAATGTGCTCTTCAGCCTTACGTTTCGCTTCCATGGCTCGCGCTTCGTCGAGATCCTGGCCGCGAATTGCGGTGTCGGCCAGAACGGTCACGTTGCCAGGCTGCACTTCAAGAATGCCGCCAGACAGATAGATAAACTCTTCGTGACCGTGCTGTTTCACGATGCGAATCATACCAGGCTTAATGGCGGTGAGCAGCGGTGCGTGCCCTGGGTAGATCCCCAGTTCACCTTCGCTACCCGTTACCTGGATTTTCTCGACCAGACCAGAGAACATTTGTTGCTCTGCGCTGACGACGTCCAGGTGGTAAGTCATTGCCATATCACCCTCCGATTAAGGCGTTAAAGTTTTTTGGCTTTTTCCACTGCTTCTTCGATGGAACCGACCATGTAGAACGCCTGCTCCGGCAGGTGATCGTATTCGCCTTCCATGATGCCTTTAAAGCCACGGATGGTGTCTTTCAGGGAGACGTATTTACCCGGAGAACCGGTGAATACTTCTGCCACGAAGAACGGCTGGGACAGGAAACGCTGGATCTTACGAGCGCGCGCTACCACCAGTTTGTCTTCTTCCGACAGTTCATCCATACCCAGGATGGCGATGATGTCTTTCAGTTCCTGATAACGTTGCAGGATGGACTGAACGCCACGCGCGGTGTCGTAGTGTTCCTGACCAACCACCAGCGGGTCCAACTGACGGCTGGTGGAGTCCAGCGGGTCAACTGCCGGGTAGATACCCAGAGACGCGATCTGACGGCTCAGTACCACGGTTGCGTCAAGGTGCGCAAAGGTGGTTGCCGGAGACGGGTCAGTCAAGTCATCCGCAGGTACGTATACCGCCTGAACGGAGGTGATAGAACCGGTTTTGGTGGAGGTGATACGTTCCTGCAGAACGCCCATCTCTTCCGCCAGAGTCGGCTGATAACCTACCGCTGAAGGCATACGACCCAGCAGTGCGGATACTTCCGTACCGGCCAGGGTGTAACGATAGATGTTGTCAACGAACAGCAGTACGTCACGACCTTCGTCACGGAATTTCTCAGCCATGGTCAGACCGGTCAGAGCAACGCGCAGACGGTTTCCCGGCGGCTCGTTCATCTGGCCATACACCAGGGATACTTTGTCGATAACGTTGGAGTCGGTCATTTCGTGGTAGAAGTCGTTACCCTCACGAGTACGTTCACCTACGCCCGCAAACACAGAGTAACCGGAGTGCTCGATCGCGATGTTACGAATGAGCTCCATCATGTTTACGGTTTTACCTACACCCGCACCACCGAACAGACCAACTTTACCGCCCTTAGCGAACGGACACATCAGGTCGATAACTTTGATACCGGTTTCCAGCAGTTCCTGAGAGTTTGACAGCTCTTCGTAGGAAGGTGCTGCACGGTGAATCGCCCAACGCTCTTCTTCACCGATCTCGCCTTTCATGTCGACCGGTTCGCCCAGTACGTTCATGATACGGCCCAGAGTCGCTTTACCTACCGGGACTTCGATCGGGTGTTCGAGGTCTTTTACATCCAGACCGCGACGCAGACCGTCGGAAGAACCCATTGCGATGGTACGCACGATACCGCCGCCGAGCTGCTGCTGAACTTCCAGCACCAGACGCTCATTACCATTTTGCACCTCAAGAGCATCGTACACGCGCGGTACGGCATCCTGAGGGAATTCGACGTCAACTACGGCGCCGATTACCTGGACAATCTTTCCAGTAGCCATCTTAAATCCTCTACGAAATAACCTGTTTAAACCGCGGCGGCCCCCGAGACGATCTCGGTGAGTTCCTGAGTAATGCTGGCCTGACGAGCTTTGTTGTATACCAACTGCAGCTCTTTAATCAGGCTGCCGCCATTGTCGGTCGCGGCTTTCATCGCCACCATACGGGCGGCCTGCTCGCTGGCCAGGTTTTCAACCACGCCCTGATAAACCTGAGATTCGACATAACGACGCAGCAGGGTATCCAGCAACGCCTTCGGATCGGGTTCGTACAGGTAATCCCAGGATTTATGTTTCAGATCATCATCATCTGACGCCGGTAATGGCAGCAGCTGGCTGATGGTCGGAACCTGAGACATGGTGTTAATAAATTTGTTGCTGACAATGTAAAGCTTGTCCAGACGGCCTTCGTCGTAGGCCTGCAACATCACTTTTACCGGACCGATCAGTTCGGACAGGGAAGGGTTATCCCCCATGCCGGTGACCTGGGCAACAACATTGCCGCCCACGGAGTTGAAGAACGAAACACCTTTCGAGCCGATCATTGCGAGGTCGCATTGAACGCCTTTGTCGGTCCAGGTCTTCATTTCCGCCAGCAGTTTTTTGAACAGGTTAATGTTCAAACCACCGCACAAACCACGGTCGGTCGACACCACCAGGTAGCCCACGCGTTTAACGTCGCGGTCTTCCAGGTATGGGTGCTTATATTCCAGATTACCGTGTGCAAGGTGACCAATCACTTTGCGCATGGTTTCTGCATAAGGACGGCTGGCCGCCATGCGATCCTGCGATTTACGCATTTTGGAAGCGGCGACCATCTCCATCGCTTTAGTGATCTTTTGCGTGTTCTGGACGCTTGCGATCTTACTACGTATCTCTTTTGCGCCGGCCATGAGCTTCTCCTCAATGCCTTGCGGCCTGCCCTAAGGCAAGCCGCCAGACGTTACCAGGATTGGGTTGCTTTGAAGGAATCGAGGATGCCTTTCAGCTTGCCTTCGATTTCGTCGTTGTAGCCACCGGTCTGGTTGATCTCTTGCATCAACGGAGCGTGATCACGGTCGACGTAAGCCAGCAGCGCGGCTTCGAAGCTGCCGATTTTCGACAGTTCAACATCCGCCAGGTAACCACGTTCTGCTGCGAACAGAACCAGAGACTGCTGCGCAACAGACATCGGCGCATACTGTTTCTGTTTCAGCAGTTCGGTCACTTTCTGACCGTGGTCAAGCTGCTTACGGGTTGCATCGTCAAGGTCGGATGCAAACTGAGAGAACGCTGCCAGTTCACGATACTGTGCCAGAGCGGTACGGATACCACCGGACAGTTTTTTCATGATCTTGGTCTGTGCTGCACCACCAACACGGGATACGGAAATACCCGGGTTAACCGCAGGACGAATACCGGCGTTGAACAGGTTGGTTTCCAGGAAGATCTGACCATCAGTAATGGAGATTACGTTGGTCGGAACGAACGCAGAAACGTCACCTGCCTGAGTTTCGATAATCGGCAGCGCGGTCAGAGAACCGGTTTTCCCTTTCACTTCACCTTTGGTGAAGGCTTCAACGTATTCGGCGTTAACACGCGCAGCACGCTCCAGCAGACGAGAGTGGAGGTAGAATACGTCGCCCGGGAATGCTTCACGTCCTGGCGGACGACGGAGCAGCAGGGAGATCTGACGGTAAGCAACAGCCTGTTTAGACAGGTCATCGTAAATGATCAGCGCATCTTCGCCACGGTCACGGAAGTATTCGCCCATTGCGCAACCGGCATACGGTGCCAGGTATTGCAGTGCTGCGGATTCAGACGCGGTTGCTACCACAACGATGGTGTTAGCCAGTGCGCCGTGCTCTTCCAGTTTACGTACCACGTTAGAAATGGTGGACGCTTTCTGACCGATAGCGACATAGATACATTTGATACCGGAATCGCGCTGGTTGATGATGGCATCGATAGCCAGTGCGGTTTTACCGGTCTGACGGTCACCGATGATCAATTCACGCTGACCACGACCGATTGGGATCATGGAGTCAACGGCTTTATAACCGGTCTGTACCGGCTGATCTACGGACTGACGTTCGATAACGCCCGGAGCGATTGCTTCTACAGCAGAGAAGCCATCGTGATCCAGAGGACCTTTACCGTCGATTGGCGCACCCAGAGTGTTAACCACACGACCCAGCAGGCCACGGCCAACCGGAACTTCCAGGATACGACCAGTACACTTAACTTTCATGCCTTCGGCAAGGTCAGCGTACGGACCCATAACTACCGCACCTACAGAGTCGCGCTCGAGGTTCAGTGCGATAGCGTAACGGTTACCCGGCAGGGAGATCATTTCACCCTGCATACAATCGGCCAGGCCGTGGATGCGGATAACACCGTCACTTACAGAAACAATAGTACCTTCGTTGTGAGCTTCACTCACAACATTGAACTGAGCAATGCGCTGCTTGATCAGTTCGCTGATTTCGGTGGAATTCAGTTGCATGCTCCAGTCCCCTTAAGACTGCAAGACGTCTGCAAGGCGCTCAAGACGACCGCGTACGCTGCCATCAATGACCATATCACCCGCTCGGATGATAACGCCTGCCATTACAGACTTATCGATTTTGCAATTCAGCTTAACTTTGCGTGACAGACGTTTTTCCATCGCAGCAGAAATTTTCGCGAGCTGTTGTTCACTCAATGCAGCAGCGGAAATGACGTCTACCTCAGCGGTAGCCTCACTCACGGCACGCAGGTGAATAAACTGCTCCAGAACATCCGGGAGCGCGTTAAGACGACCATTTTCAGCCATTACCCGAATCAGGTTCTGACCATTTTCGTCCAGTTGCTCACCACAAACTGCGATAAACGACTCGGCGAGCGTTTCTGGCGCTAGCGCGCCAGAGAGAAGCTCTGCCATCTGTTCGTTTTTGGTTACCTCGGCGGCAAACGCCAGCATGTCCTGCCAGCGTTCTACACTTTGGTGTTCGACGGCAAAGTCAAAAGCTGCTTTGGCGTAGGGGCGAGCTACCGTAATAAATTCAGACATCAGCCCCTCCCTCCTTACAGTTCAGCGACAAGTTTATCCACGATGTCGCTGTTAGCAGCTTCATCCACGGAACGTTCGATGATCTTCTCGGCGCCAGCAACAGCCAGGATAGCAACTTGCTTACGCAGCTCTTCACGGGCACGTTTACGCTCGGCTTCAATTTCCGCCTGCGCCTGAGCCACGATTTTAGTACGTTCCTGTTCTGCCTCAGCTTTCGCTTCGTCCAGAATCTGCGAGCGGCGTTTGTTCGCCTGCTCGATGATTACCTGGGCTTCCGCTTTCGCTTTTTTCAGCTGGTCGGTCGCGCTGGCCTTTGCAAGGTCAAGGTCCTTATGTGCTCGTTCTGCGGAAGCAAGGCCGTCAGCAATTTCTTTTTGACGTTTTTCGATGGCAGCCATTAATGGCGGCCATACGTACTTCATGCAGAACAGAACGAACAGGACAAACGCGATGGCCTGGCCGAGGATTGTTGCGTTAAGATTCACAGCACAATGCCTCTATTTAGTTAACGTTCTGATATTGCTCTTTAAATAAAAGCAACGCTTACTACGCGACAGCGAACATCACGTACAGCCCCAGACCTACAGCGATCATCGGGATAGCATCCACCAGACCCATAACGATAAAGAACTGAGTACGCAGCAGAGGAATCAGATCAGGTTGACGCGCTGCGCCTTCCAGGAATTTACCCCCGAGGATGCCGATACCGATCGCAGCACCGATTGCCGCCAGACCCATCATCACAGCGGCAGCCATGTACAGCAGATCCATATTCAGGTTTTCCATGACAGTCTCCAGTTTGTTTCAGTTAAAACGTAGTAGTGTTGGTAAATTAATGTTCTTCAGACGCCATCGACAGATAGACGATCGTCAGAACCATGAAGATGAAGGCTTGCAGCGTAATGATCAGGATGTGGAAAATGGCCCACGGCACATTCAGGATCCACTGTGACCACCACGGCAACAGACCAGCAATCAGAATGAAAATCAGCTCACCTGCGTACATGTTACCGAACAGTCGCAAACCGAGTGAAACTGGTTTGGACAGCAGGCTTACCCCTTCAAGGATTAAGTTGACAGGGATGAACGCCCAGTGATTGAACGGCTGCAGCGTCAACTCTTTCGTGAAGCCGCCGATGCCTTTCATTTTGATGCTGTAGAACAGAATCAGGATAAATACGCCCAGTGCCATCGACAGCGTCACGTTCACGTCAGCAGACGGAACCACACGCAGTGCCGGCAAACCGATCCAGTGCTCTGCGATATACGGCAGCAGATCGATAGGCAGTAAGTCCATCAGGTTCATCAGGAATACCCAAACGAAGATCGTCAGGGCCAGCGGTGCAATCAGCTTGCTTTTGCCATGGTACATGTCTTTCACGCTACCATTAACAAAGCCGATTACCAGCTCAATCGCGGTCTGAAACTTACCTGGTACGCCGCTGGTCGCCTTTTTGGCTACGCTACGGAACATAAGCAGGAACAACAGACCCAGCACCACCGAGAAGAACATGGAGTCAATATTGATTGTCCAGAAGGTGGCTGGGGGGTTTTGTGGATCCACCAGCGAGAATGTACGCAGGTCCAGCTGAAGGTTATTCAGGTGGTGTCCTATGTAATCCTGCGGCGTCATATTTTCTGAAGCCATGATGCCTTTTACCCTTTGTTGTTAATTACAGCCGGTGCCAGTATCTGAACCACCAGCACCAAAACCCACGTAACGATCAGCGGCAAGAATACCGCCTTTAAAACCGCCAACGCCACCACCAGTAACACCAACATCGCCAGAACTTTGAAAGCTTCGCCAAATGCGAATGTCCAGGCCACCCGGCCTTTCGCTGGTGTATGCGCCTGGTGACGCCAGGCAAATATCATAAACAAAACGTTAGGCAGAAAGACTGCCAGGCCCCCGCTTAATGCAGAGACGCCCCAGAAGGGGTCTTTGAGGCTGAACAGCAATCCACTTGCTATCACCGCCAGTAACTGAACGAGCAGAAGCTTCCGAGCAACGTTTCGACTCAAGAGCGACACAGACATCACGTTTTTCACTCCTGCTCCCTTCGAGGTATGCCGCGTGTCGTATAAAACTTTCTTTAAGGCTTAGAGTCAAGCATCAAAAAGCGGTCAAATTATACGGTGCGCCCCCGTGATTTCAAACAATAAGTAGCCAAAAGGTGAATAAATGTTTAAATATTTTTCCAGTGCATACAATTGCGACTTTTCTGCTAACCATGCCAGATCATGAAAAACTGTAAATAACGCGTAAACACTGGTGGTAAAGAGTGCTTCAGATCACAGATTGAGCATGTTCGCGCACAGCATATTTATTTACTTGGCAAATGATGCCATTGCAAGTTTCTGATATTTCAGTCTAAAAACAGATACTGTTTTCATAAATGGCATTTACATAACAAAAACCAGGCATTGACATTCTTAATAATATTTTAACAGCGAATTATGGTTCTTAGCGCCGATTTTTAGCAGACTGATATTTTCACCGATGACTTATTTCCTGCTTACCCAAAAAAGCCACGTTAGATCACTGATGCAAAATGGTAAACGTGGCGTTAAATGTAACCAGTTATATCAGTAGAAAACCTGGTTGTTGTTAACAGTCAAACCGATAAATTTTTTATGATTTTTTTGATAAAAATTAAATTTTATTTGCTTTAATCACAACCAAATGGCGTTCGCCATCCAGAGCCGGAACCTGAAGTTTAACCACTGATTCAACCTGATATTCTGCAGGCAATAGGGCTATTTCATCTTCCGGCATTTGTCCTTTCAGCGCATAGAAGCGGCCTTGCTCACCTGGAAGATGGTGGCACCAGCTCACCATATCGTTCAGAGAGGCAAAAGCACGGCTAATTACACCATCAAACGGTGGCTCTGACGGAAACTCTTCTACCCTACTCTGTACCGGCTCAATGTTCTCAAGTTTCAATTCATGTTGAACCTGACGCAGGAAACGCACGCGTTTACCGAGGCTATCCAGTAGTGTGAAGTGAGCGTCAGGGCGTACGATAGAGAGAGGAATGCCGGGCAGACCCGGGCCGGTGCCGACATCAATAAAACGTTCACCTTGCAGATAAGGTGCAACGACAATGCTGTCGAGAATATGGCGTACCAGCATCTCATTAGGATCGCGTACCGAAGTCAGGTTGTACGCTTTGTTCCATTTGTGCAGCATATTTACGTAGGCAATAAGCTGATTTTTCTGGTGATCGGTAAGCGAAATTCCTGCGTCTTTCAGCAGTGAAGAGAGTTTATTGAGCACGGTGATTACCTGTTCTTGATGCGTTGCCTGGTAAGCAGGTGCTTACCAGGCATTTTTAATGCGTTATGCGCTACGACGCAGCATACCCTGTTTTTTCAGCCATACCAGCAGAATGGAGATAGCCGCAGGCGTGACGCCAGAAATACGCGAAGCCTGACCGATAGAGGCCGGTTTGTGATCGTTGAGTTTGGCGATCACTTCGTTAGAAAGACCGGATACCTGGCGGTAATCCAGCGTCGCAGGCAGCAAGGTATTCTCGTTACGCAGCTGCTTTTCGATCTCATCCTGCTGACGCGCAATATAACCTTCGTATTTAACCTGAATCTCAACCTGTTCCGCCGCCTGTTCGTCTGTCAACGCAGGAGCAAACGGCGTCAGTGTAGTTAATTTGTCATAGGTCATTTCCGGACGACGCAGCAGATCTTCACCACTGGCTTCACGGGAAAGCGGTGCAGTCAGGTGAGCATTCACTTCGGCTGCAGCTTCCGCAGACGGCGTTACCCAGGTCGATTTCAGACGCTGACGCTCACGCTCGATGTTCTCAAGCTTCTCGTTAAAGCGCGCCCAACGTTCATCATCAACCAGCCCCAGCTCACGACCAATTTCAGTCAGACGCAGGTCTGCGTTATCTTCACGCAGCATCAGTCGATATTCTGCGCGCGAGGTAAACATACGGTACGGTTCTTTGGTTCCTAAAGTACACAGGTCATCGACCAGTACGCCAAGGTAAGCCTGGGATCGCGCTGGTGCCCAGCCTTCTTTGTCAGCAGACAGGCGAGCGGCGTTAAGGCCGGCCAGCAAACCTTGCGCTGCAGCTTCTTCGTAACCGGTAGTGCCGTTAATCTGACCAGCAAAGAACAGCCCCTGAATAAACTTGCTTTCCAGCGTCGGTTTCAGGTCACGCGGATCGAAGAAGTCATACTCAATGGCATAACCCGGACGCACGATTTTCGCGTTTTCCATCCCCTGCATGGAGCGGACGATTTGCATCTGCACATCGAACGGCAGGCTGGTGGAGATGCCGTTCGGATAAATTTCGTTCGAGGTTAGCCCTTCCGGCTCAAGGAAGATCTGATGCTGATTTCTGTCAGCGAAGCGCATGACCTTGTCTTCGATCGACGGACAGTAGCGTGGGCCGACACCTTCGATCACTCCGGCATACATCGGACTACGATCGAGGTTACTGCGGATCACATCATGCGTTTTCTCGTTGGTATGGGTGATATAGCACGGCACCTGCTGTGGATGCTGCGCTGCGTTGCCCATAAACGAGAACACCGGCATTGGGTTATCGCCATGCTGTTGCGCCAGCACGCTAAAGTCGATAGTTCGAGCGTCAATACGCGGCGGCGTACCGGTTTTCAGACGACCAACGCGTAGTGGAAGTTCACGCAAACGGCGTGAGAGCGGAATGGAAGGCGGATCGCCAGCACGACCACCGCTGTAATTATCCAGGCCGATATGGATCTTACCGTCAAGAAAAGTGCCGACAGTAAGCACAACTGCTTTAGCACGGAATTTCAGCCCCATTTGGGTGACAGCACCGACCACACGATCGTTTTCGACAATAAGATCCTCAACCGCCTGCTGAAAGATCATCAGGTTCGGTTGATTCTCAAGTGCAGTACGTACCGCCTGACGATAGAGCACACGATCCGCCTGTGCTCGGGTTGCACGAACCGCCGGCCCTTTGCTGGCGTTTAGTATCCTAAACTGAATACCTGCCTGGTCGATCGCTTTTGCCATCAGACCGCCGAGTGCATCCACTTCTTTTACCAGATGTCCCTTCCCAATACCGCCGATTGCCGGGTTGCAGCTCATCTGCCCCAGGGTGTCGATATTGTGTGTCAAAAGCAGAGTCTGTTGACCCATACGCGCCGCAGCCATCGCGGCCTCGGTGCCTGCATGACCCCCGCCAATGATGATGACGTCAAAAGGATCCGGATAAAACATGGTGATTGCCTCGCATAACGCGGTATGAAAATGGATTGAAGCCCGGGCCGTGGATTCTACTCAACTTTGACGGCTTGAGAAAGACCTGGGATCCTGGGTATTAAAAAGAAGATCTTTTTATTTAGAGATCTGTTCTATTGTGATCTCTTATTAGGATCGACCTTGTCTGTGGATAACGCAGATCTATCTTTTAGGATCAACAACCTGCTGAGGATCATTAGCTGTGAATGATCGGTGATCCTGCTCCGTATAAGCTGGGATCAGAATGAGGGGTTATACACAACTCAAAAACTGAACAACAGTTGTTCTTTGGATAACTACCGGTTGATCCAAGCTTCCTGACAGAGTTATCCACAGTAGATCGCACGATCTGTATACTTATTTGAGTAAATTAATCCAGGATCCCAGCCATTCTTCTGCCGGATCTTCCGGAATGTCGTGATCAAGGATGTTGATCTTCAGTGTTTCGCCCATCTGTTTCGCACCGGAATTTTTGAGTTCTGCCTCGAGTTTATCGATCGCACCACAAAAAGTGTCGTATTCACGACTACCAATACCGATTGCGCCAAAGCGTACCGCAGAAAGATCGGTTTTTTGTTCCTGCAATGCTTCATAGAAAGGAGAAAGGTTGTCCGGGATATCTCCGGCGCCGTGGGTAGAACTGATAACCAGCCAGATCCCAGAGGCAGATAAATCTTCTAACAACGGACCGTGCAGCGTTTCGGTGGTAAAACCCGCCTCTTCCAGCTTTTCAGCCAGGTGTTCTGCTACATATTCGGCACCGCCGAGGGTGCTGCCGCTGATAAGAGTGATATCTGCCATAAACCGCCACCTTTATTAAGAGTGGCGTATTGTACGCTGTGAACGCGCTGGGATCTACCTGTGGAAAAGTATGGGATTAAAAAAGCCGATCATGGCTTGATAGTACGCATGATCGGGTTCTGCAGGACGATCAGTGTTTCAGTGGACTGAATTTCATCAATTGTTTGGATCTTGTTGATAAGTACATGCTGGAGGGCATCGATCGAACGGCACATCACTTTGATAAAGATGCTGTAGTGCCCGGTGGTGTAGTAGGCTTCGGTGACTTCGTCGAGGCTTTCCAGTTTTGCCAGAGCGGAAGGATAGTCTTTGGCACTCTTCAATATAATGCCGATAAAGCAACCTACATCATAACCGAGCTGTTTCGGGCTAACGTCGATACGCGCACCGGTAATGATCCCCGCCTGCTTCATTTTCTCTACACGAACGTGAATCGTCCCCGGGCTGACGCCAAATTGTTTCGCCAGTTCAGCGTAAGCGGTGCGCGCATTGCCCATTAATGCTTCCAGGATGCCACGGTCCAGATTGTCGATTAGATAATTTTCCATAGGATTTTCTTATTCATATTGATGATTCATTCTATTTTAGCCTTCTTTTTTAATGAATCAAAAGTGAGTAAGGCTTTTTATTGAATGATTATTGCATGTGTGCTGGTTTTTGTTGCTTAATCATAAGCAACAGGACGCAGGAGTATAAAAAATGAAAACCGCTTACATTGCCAAACAACGTCAAATTAGCTTCGTGAAATCTCACTTTTCTCGTCAACTGGAAGAACGCTTAGGACTGATTGAAGTCCAGGCGCCAATCCTTAGTCGTGTGGGGGATGGCACGCAGGATAACTTGTCGGGCTGTGAAAAAGCGGTGCAGGTAAAAGTGAAAGCTCTGCCTGATGCCCAGTTCGAAGTGGTTCATTCACTGGCGAAGTGGAAACGTCAGACGTTAGGGCAACACGACTTCAGCGTGGGCGAAGGGCTGTACACGCACATGAAAGCCCTTCGCCCCGATGAAGACCGTCTTTCCCCGCTGCACTCGGTTTATGTTGACCAGTGGGACTGGGAACGCGTAATGGGCGACGGCGAGCGTCAATTCTCGACTCTGAAAAGTACCGTAGAGGCGATCTGGGCGGGAATTAAAGCAACCGAAGCTGCTGTTAGTGAGGAGTTTGGCCTGACACCGTTCCTGCCGGATCAGATCCACTTCGTACACAGCCAGGAATTACTGTCTCGTTATCCGGATCTTGATGCCAAAGGGCGTGAACGGGCGATTGCGAAAGATCTTGGCGCGGTATTCCTCGTCGGGATTGGCGGCAAGCTGAGTGATGGTCATCGCCACGACGTGCGTGCACCGGATTATGATGACTGGAGCACTCCGTCAGAACTGGGCCATGCAGGTCTGAACGGCGATATTCTGGTGTGGAACCCGGTGCTGGAAGATGCGTTTGAACTTTCTTCTATGGGGATCCGCGTGGATGCCGATACGCTGAAGCACCAACTGGCGCTAACCGGTGACGAAGATCGCCTGCAACTGGAGTGGCATCAGGCGCTGCTGCGCGGTGAAATGCCGCAGACCATCGGCGGCGGTATCGGTCAGTCTCGTTTGACCATGCTACTGCTGCAACTGCCGCATATCGGCCAGGTTCAGTGTGGCGTTTGGCCTGCGGCAGTTCGTGAGAGCGTCCCTTCTCTGCTGTAATAATTTATCGCCGCCAGCGTCTGAGCAGGCGGCTTCGCATCCCGGTACCAAAGCGCCAGATATGATCGAAAATGCGCATGATGCCGGGTTTGCCGTGTGCCGACATCGCCACGGCATGAAAGCGATGCTGATGTACCCGCTGCAACTCTTTCACTTTACTCGTCACGTCGTCAGGCAACCGCTGGGCGATAAAATCAGAAATCACCACCGCATCGGCGTCAAACCATTCCCGACTTTGCAAGCGTTCCATAATGGCGCGAAAACAACTGGCAAGATCGGTGCCGCCACGAAACTGCTGGCTTAAAAAGCGAATCGCTTGTTCGATGCCTTGTGAGCTTGAAAGCTCATAACGGACGATCTCGGTGGAAAATAACATAATAAAGCAGCGCCGGTTTTCAGCGAGGGCAATGCGCATTAATGCCAGGCAGAACGCTTTCGCACACTGTTCATTAAAGCCGCCCATTGAGCCAGAAGTATCCACGCAGACAATAAACGGTCCGCGCGGCTGTTCGTCGTAATCTTTATGTACCACCGGGCGTTCGATAACTTTTTCACGCCACGACTCACCGTGCAGGCGATAGGTGAGTAACTGCTTTTCCACCAGCCGACGGTAAAATTCATACTCCAGTTCAGTTATCCCAAGCGTCGCCAGTTCCGGCGGTAGAAGGCGTAAAATATCATCGCTTTGTTGCAGACCATCAACCTGCTCAGGAACGGTCGCCGGTTCGCGCACCATGGTGCGGAAGGTTTCCATCTGCGCATCGTTGCGGGGTATTGATTTGGCTTCCCGCGAACGCCCCAGCTGTTCCGCCAGGCGCTTCAGTTCCGGCTGTTCGTTAAGAAATTCACCGTATTTTACAATTAACTGATAGTCGCCGCGTTTAAGCTGACCAGCGCTCATATCCCACAGACGACCGGCTGCGGTGTTGTTTTCTGCCAGAATCGGTTCAAGCTGCCCACTTAGCGTCATGCGTTCCTGAACTTCACTCAACAGTTGTTCGCGTTCTTCTTCTAATAACTGTTGATTTAACGTCGTCGCTTGCACGATCAGACTTAAGCGCCAACGCTGGAGAAAAAGCGTGTGTAATGCCGGAGTGATCGTGCTGTTGGCATCAACCAACTGCTGGGCTTGTTCGGCCCACGGGGAATTCAGTCGATGCAGTAAGTCCAGTATCTGCGGTAGTTGCACAATAAATTGCGGCGTGGAAAGAAGCTGGCTTTGCTGATAGCACATGACCTCTTCCGTGAGTTCCTGCGGAACTCTGGCATCTTTCAGCCGACTGCGCAGCGCCTCACGCCAGCGGGGAATATCATCAGTGATTGCCGCCTTCAGTCGTGGGAATTTTTCAAAGAAGACCGCCAACTGCGGCGAGGCCAACAGAGCGATGATCATCTCTTCGATCAATCCCTCTTCGCTGACGGCCAGCATCACATTGAGCGTATCCAGTGTTAGCATTGTTGCGCCTGGCGAATCTGGGTGCCGACATCCTGTAGGCTGGCTTCAATGCGACCTAACCAGTCGCTATGGATAAACAGACATTTTTGCTGTTCGCTGAATAAGGCGTGTTGCTTGCGCCAGTCGCTTTCAAGATCTTCTAGTTGTTGTTTTATTTCGCTGGGTAGCCCCTCTGCCGATGCGCCGGGCAGCGCCAGAGTCGCCTCCTGCAAACTCACATCGCGTACCACCAGATGTTGGGCGCTATCAACTTCCATATTTAGCTTCTGGGCAAAACCGATACCATTTAATTTGCCGCGAATCTCGCCGCCTTTGTTCAGCCACAGTTCCAGCGCGCTACGCTCAAAAGCGATATGAACAACTTCCATATCATGCAATTTTAATGGTTTTTGCAGCAACAGGGTCAGTGTGGAGGCGGTTATGTTGGCTGGAAGTTGATACTGCGGGCGACGGCTGAACATGCCACCCTGACGAATCACCGTAAAGGCTGTTTTATCGCTTTGTTGTTGCTGAAGTTGCAGGCGACGCTGCACAATTGCACTCAGTCGCGTCAGCATTTCCTGTTGCTGCCACGCATGACTGGTCATCAATACGTCAATTTGTTGTTGAATTAAATTCAGACTTTGGGCGTCATACCACAGGCAATCTTTCAGCAAGATGAGATCAATCGGGGCAACCGCGCTGCGACCGCTAAAAAAGGCGCTGGCCTGCAATAAGCGGATCGCTTTTTTCCAGCGACGGTCGGAGACATAAGGCGCATCCGGTAATTTATCCAGTTGCTGACGCAGCATAAAAATCAGCTCAAATACATGATCGGGCAGCGTAATTTCACCAATCTCTTTCTGCCAGCGTTCGTATTCTTCATCCGTGACCTGCAAGGATGGCGGAACGGGATTGTCGTTTTCATCCTGTTGGCTGGTCAGCATGGAGCGAAAATTCGTTTTATCCTGCACTTTATCTAACCACAGACGAATCAGCATACGGTCATATAACGCTTCCAGGCTGCTGTCTGCTTCTGGCAGTTCGTTGGATGCCGCCACCAGCAGACGCATAGGGATTTTTTCAACATGTGCGCCGTTGCGGAAGTGGCGTTCATTAATAGCGGTTAGTAGGGTATTAAGAATCGCTGGCCCGGCTTTCCAGATCTCATCAAGAAAGACGATTTCCGCTTCCGGCAGGTAGCCGCTGGTTAAGCGTTCATAGCGTCCCTCATCTTTTAACGCCTGAATAGAAAGGGGGCCAAAAACTTCTTCCGGTGTGGAGAAGCGGGTCATCAGATATTCAAACGCTCGCGCATTCTGGAAGGCGAATTTTAAGCGCCGGGCGATTAAACTTTTAGCAATACCTGGCGGGCCAAGCAGGAATACGCTTTCACCACTTAATGCCGCTAACAAACACAGGCGGATGGCGTGGCTACGTTCATAAAGCCCTTTTTCCAGCGAACTGCTCAGACGGGAAATTCTTTCCGCTAATAAATGAGGGTGAGCCATAATGAAGTGGCGTCCTTTCGTCAAAAGTTCTGCGTAAACTGCGAGTATAGACGTTTCTTGCTGGTGGCAAAAATAGTCTCAAAGGAGGGCTATTTTTCTTTGAGCCAGGTTAATGTGGCCGCATTTAGGAGTACGATTTTGCCGTTAATCGTGCATACTGTGCGCTTTTTTGTGGGCCAAGGGACTACGCACACATTTCATATTTCAACGAAAGACTAGTCTATGAGCACTGATAATAAGCAATCGTTGCCCGCGATAACCCTCGCGGCGATTGGAGTTGTCTACGGCGATATTGGTACCAGCCCGTTATATACACTTCGTGAATGTTTGTCCGGCCAGTTTGGTTTTGGCGTTGAACGCGATGCCGTGTTTGGTTTTTTATCGCTGATCTTCTGGCTGCTAATCTTTGTGGTTTCCATAAAATATCTCACCTTCGTCATGCGTGCAGATAACGCCGGTGAAGGGGGGATCCTGACGTTGATGTCGCTTGCCGGGCGCAATACGTCGGCGCGAACGACGTCAATGCTGGTGATTATGGGGCTAATCGGCGGCAGTTTCTTCTATGGTGAAGTTGTCATAACGCCTGCCATTTCGGTGATGTCCGCTATAGAAGGTCTGGAAATCGTCGCTCCGCAGCTGGACACCTGGATAGTTCCCCTCTCAATCATCGTTCTCACTTTACTGTTTATGATTCAAAAACATGGCACTGCTATGGTCGGTAAGCTTTTTGCGCCTATCATGCTTACCTGGTTTTTGATTCTGGCAGGGCTGGGGTTACGTAGCATTATTGCCAACCCGGAAGTGTTACATGCGCTGAATCCGATGTGGGCGGTGCATTTCTTCCTTGAATATAAAACCGTTTCCTTTATTGCGTTAGGCGCGGTGGTACTGTCGATTACCGGTGTCGAGGCGTTGTATGCCGATATGGGGCACTTTGGTAAGTTCCCTATTCGCCTGGCGTGGTTTACCGTCGTATTGCCGTCTTTGACCCTTAACTACTTTGGGCAGGGGGCGCTGCTGTTAAAACACCCGGAAGCGATTAAGAACCCGTTTTTCCTGTTGGCTCCGGACTGGGCGCTGATCCCGCTACTGATAATCGCTGCACTGGCAACGGTGATTGCCTCTCAGGCGGTTATTTCTGGTGTTTTCTCATTGACGCGTCAGGCGGTACGTCTGGGATACTTGTCGCCGATGCGCATTATTCACACCTCTGAAATGGAGTCAGGGCAAATCTACATTCCGTTTGTGAACTGGATGCTCTATGTCGCAGTCGTGATTGTCATTGTCAGCTTTGAGCACTCCAGCAACCTGGCGGCGGCGTATGGGATTGCGGTGACCGGAACGATGGTACTGACGTCTATTCTTTCAACTACCGTGGCGCGTCAGAACTGGCACTGGAATAAGTATTTTGTTGCGCTGATCCTGATTGCTTTCCTGTGTGTCGATATCCCTCTGTTTACCGCTAACCTCGATAAACTGCTTTCCGGTGGCTGGTTGCCTCTGAGCCTCGGCACGGTGATGTTTATCGTGATGACGACCTGGAAGAGCGAGCGTTTCCGCCTGCTGCGTCGGATGCACGAACATGGTAACTCTCTGGAAGCGATGATTGCTTCACTGGAGAAATCACCGCCTGTTCGCGTTCCCGGAACCGCTGTGTATATGTCGCGTGCAATTAATGTCATTCCCTTTGCGTTGATGCATAACCTTAAACATAACAAGGTGTTGCATGAGCGGGTTATTCTGTTAACTCTGCGTACTGAAGACGCTCCATATGTCCATAACGTCCGTCGGGTACAGATTGAACAATTGTCGCCCACTTTCTGGCGCGTGGTGGCAAGTTATGGTTGGCGAGAAACGCCAAACGTGGAAGAAGTTTTCCACCGTTGCGGTCTGGAAGGGTTAAGTTGCCGGATGATGGAAACCTCTTTCTTTATGTCGCATGAGTCGTTAATCCTCGGCAAACGCCCGTGGTACTTGCGTCTGCGTGGCAAGCTATACTTGCTGTTGCAACGTAATGCGCTGCGCGCGCCAGATCAGTTTGAAATTCCACCAAACAGGGTTATCGAACTGGGTACTCAGGTCGAAATCTAACTCCAGACGCCTCCTTTCTCCATAAGGGGGCGTTTTTGTTTTCATGGTTACTCACGATGTAAAACGTTTCGATGTTGATCACATTTCCGTAACGTCGTGATGGTTTTCCTTAATCAGTCGGGATTAAACTGCGGGTCAGCGAAACGTTTCGCTGATGGAGAAAAAAATGAAAAAAGGCGCCGTTCTTAATTCTGATATTTCGTCGGTGATCTCCCGCCTGGGGCATACCGATACGCTGGTGGTGTGTGATGCTGGTTTACCCATCCCTAAAACGACAACGCGTATCGATATGGCATTAACCCAGGGTGTACCTTCTTTTATGCAGGTGCTGGGCGTCGTCACAAGTGAAATGCAGGTCGAGGCAGCCATTATCGCGGAAGAGATCAAACAACATAATCCGCAACTCCACGAAACGTTGCTCACTCACCTTGAGCAGCTGCAAAAACACCAGGGAAACACCATTGAAATTCGTTACACCACGCATGAAAAATTCAAACAACAAACCGCAGAAAGTCAGGCGGTAATTCGCAGCGGAGAATGTTCTCCGTATGCGAATATCATTCTCTGTGCTGGCGTGACGTTCTGAGGCCGCCATGGAAGCATTACTACAGCTTAAAGGCATCGATAAAGCGTTCCCGGGCGTAAAAGCTCTCTCGGGAGCCGCGTTAAATGTCTATCCAGGTCGTGTGATGGCACTGGTGGGTGAAAACGGCGCGGGTAAATCCACCATGATGAAAGTGCTGACCGGTATCTATACCCGTGATGCCGGTACGCTTTTATGGCTGGGGAAAGAGACTACTTTTACCGGGCCGAAATCCTCCCAGGAAGCCGGGATTGGGATTATCCACCAGGAACTGAACCTGATCCCGCAGTTGACCATCGCAGAAAACATTTTCCTCGGTCGTGAGTTTGTTAATCGCTTTGGCAAAATTGACTGGAAAACCATGTATGCCGAAGCGGATAAACTATTAGCCAAACTTAACCTGCGCTTTAAAAGCGACAAGCTGGTGGGCGATCTTTCTATTGGCGACCAGCAGATGGTGGAAATTGCCAAAGTGCTGAGCTTTGAGTCAAAAGTCATCATTATGGATGAACCGACCGATGCGCTGACCGATACCGAAACTGAATCCCTGTTCCGCGTTATCCGCGAACTGAAATCGCAGGGGCGCGGCATTGTCTATATTTCCCACCGCATGAAAGAAATCTTCGAGATTTGTGATGACGTTACGGTTTTTCGTGACGGGCAATTTATTGCCGAGCGCGAAGTGGCATCACTGACTGAAGATTCGCTGATTGAGATGATGGTGGGGCGTAAGCTGGAAGATCAGTATCCACACCTGGACAAAGCGCCAGGGGACGTCTTACTGAAAGTCGATAATCTCTGCGGACCCGGCGTTAACGATGTCTCTTTTACTTTACGCAAAGGCGAAATTCTTGGCGTCTCTGGTTTGATGGGCGCAGGCCGTACCGAACTGATGAAAGTGCTCTACGGTGCCCTGCCGCGCACAAGCGGTTACGTCACCCTGGATGGGCATGAGGTCGTTACCCGCTCGCCGCAGGATGGCCTGGCGAATGGCATTGTGTATATCTCTGAAGACCGTAAACGCGACGGTTTAGTGCTGGGCATGTCAGTAAAAGAGAACATGTCACTGACCGCGCTACGCTACTTCAGTCGCACTGGTGGTAGCCTGAAACATGCGGATGAGCAGCAGGCGGTCAGTGATTTTATCCGTCTGTTCAACGTGAAAACGCCGTCGATGGAACAGGCAATAGGTCTGCTCTCCGGTGGCAATCAGCAAAAAGTGGCGATTGCTCGTGGCCTGATGACTCGCCCTAAAGTGTTGATCCTTGATGAGCCTACCCGTGGCGTAGATGTCGGCGCGAAAAAAGAGATCTATCAACTGATTAACCAGTTCAAAGCCGATGGCTTGAGCATCATTCTGGTGTCATCGGAAATGCCAGAAGTATTAGGCATGAGCGATCGCATTATCGTCATGCATGAAGGGCATCTCAGCGGGGAATTTACTCGTGAGCAGGCCACTCAGGAAGTGTTAATGGCTGCCGCTGTGGGCAAGCTTAATCGCGTGAATCAGGAGTAAAAAAATGACAACCCAGACTGTCTCTGGTCGCCGTTATTTCACGAAAGCGTGGCTGATGGAGCAGAAATCGCTTATCGCTCTGCTGGTGCTGATCGCGATTGTCTCGACGTTAAGCCCGAATTTTTTCACCATCAATAACTTATTCAATATTCTCCAGCAAACCTCGGTGAACGCCATTATGGCGGTCGGGATGACGCTGGTGATTCTGACGTCCGGCATCGACCTGTCGGTAGGTTCTCTGTTGGCGCTGACCGGCGCAGTTGCTGCATCTATCGTCGGCATTGAAGTCAACGCGCTGGTGGCTGTCGCAGCCGCTCTCGCCTTAGGTGCCGCAATTGGTGCGGTAACTGGGGTGATTGTGGCGAAAGGTCGCGTCCAGGCGTTCATCGCTACTCTGGTTATGATGCTTTTACTGCGCGGCGTGACCATGGTTTACACCAACGGTAGTCCGGTGAATACCGGATTTACTGAGAACGCCGATCTGTTCGGCTGGTTTGGTATTGGTCGTCCGCTGGGTGTTCCGACGCCTGTCTGGATCATGGGGATTGTTTTCCTCGCGGCCTGGTACATGCTGCATCACACGCGTCTGGGACGTTACATCTACGCGCTGGGTGGTAACGAAGCGGCAACGCGCCTTTCTGGTATCAACGTCAATAAAATCAAAATCATCGTCTATTCTCTTTGTGGTCTGCTGGCATCGCTGGCCGGGATCATTGAAGTGGCGCGCCTCTCATCCGCACAACCCACGGCGGGTACTGGCTATGAGCTGGATGCTATTGCTGCGGTGGTTCTGGGCGGTACGAGCCTGGCGGGCGGAAAAGGTCGCATTGTTGGGACGTTGATCGGCGCATTAATTCTTGGCTTCCTTAATAATGGGTTGAATTTGTTAGGTGTTTCCTCCTATTACCAGATGATCGTCAAAGCGGTGGTGATTTTGCTGGCGGTGCTGGTAGACAACAAAAAGCAGTAATAACGACTACAGGACATCTTGAATATGAACATGAAAAAACTGGCTACCCTGGTTTCTGCTGTTGCGTTAAGCGCCACCGTCAGTGCGAATGCGATGGCAAAAGACACCATTGCGCTGGTGGTTTCCACGCTCAATAACCCGTTCTTTGTTTCGCTGAAAGATGGTGCGCAGAAAGAGGCGGATAAACTCGGTTATAACCTGGTGGTGCTGGACTCCCAGAACAACCCGGCGAAAGAGCTGGCGAACGTGCAGGACTTAACCGTTCGCGGCACCAAAATTCTGCTGATTAACCCGACGGACTCCGACGCAGTAGGTAATGCTGTGAAGATGGCTAACCAGGCGAACATTCCGGTTATCACTCTTGACCGCCAGGCAACGAAAGGTGAAGTGGTGAGCCACATTGCTTCAGATAACGTACTGGGCGGAAAAATTGCTGGTGATTACATCGCGAAGAAAGCTGGCGAAGGTGCAAAAGTTATCGAACTGCAAGGCATTGCCGGTACATCCGCTGCTCGTGAACGTGGTGAAGGCTTCCAGCAGGCCGTTGCTGCTCACAAGTTTAACGTTCTCGCCAGCCAGCCGGCAGACTTCGATCGCACCAAAGGTTTGAACGTTATGCAGAACCTGCTGACCGCTCACCCGGATGTGCAGGCTGTGTTCGCGCAGAATGATGAAATGGCGCTGGGCGCGCTGCGCGCACTGCAAACTGCCGGTAAATCGGATGTGATGGTCGTCGGATTTGACGGTACACCGGATGGCGAAAAAGCGGTGAATGATGGCAAACTAGCAGCGACTATCGCTCAGCTACCCGATCAGATTGGCGCTAAAGGCGTCGAAACCGCCGATAAAGTGCTGAAAGGCGAGAAAGTTCAGGCTAAGTATCCGGTTGATCTGAAACTGGTTGTTAAGCAGTAGTTTTAATCAGGTTGTATGACCTGATGGTGACATCAATACGGCATCGACAGATGAACGTGTAATATAAAGAAAAGCAGGGCACGCGCCACCCTAACACGGTGGCGCATTTTATGGACATCCCGAATATGCAAAACGCAGGCAGCCTCGTTGTTCTTGGCAGCATTAATGCTGACCACATTCTTAATCTTCAATCTTTTCCTACTCCAGGCGAAACCGTAACCGGTAACCACTATCAAGTCGCATTCGGCGGTAAAGGCGCGAATCAGGCTGTGGCTGCAGGGCGTAGCGGTGCGAATATCGCGTTTATTGCCTGCACGGGGGATGACAGTATTGGTGAGAGTGTTCGCCAGCAGCTCGCCACTGATAACATCGATATTTCTCCGGTCAGCGTGATCAACGGCGAATCAACAGGCGTGGCGCTGATTTTTGTTAATGGCGAAGGTGAGAATGTCATTGGTATTCATGCCGGCGCTAACGCTGCCCTTTCCCCGGCGCTGGTGGAAGCGCAACGTGAGCGTATTGCCAACGCGTCAGCATTATTAATGCAGTTGGAATCACCACTCGAAAGTGTGATGGCAGCGGCGAAAATCGCCCATCAAAATAAGACTATCGTTGCGCTTAACCCGGCTCCGGCTCGCGAACTTCCTGACGAACTGCTGGCGCTGGTGGACATTATTACGCCAAACGAAACGGAAGCAGAAAAGCTCACCGGTATTCGTGTTGCAAATGATGAAGATGCAGCGAAGGCAGCGCAAGTACTGCATGAAAAAGGTATCCGTACTGTACTGATTACTTTAGGAAGTCGTGGTGTATGGGCTAGCGTGAATGGTGAAGGTCAGCGCGTTCCTGGATTCCGGGTGCAGGCTGTCGATACCATTGCTGCCGGAGATACCTTTAACGGCGCGTTAATCACGGCGTTGCTGGAAGAAAAACCATTGCCAGAGGCGATTCGTTTTGCCCATGCTGCCGCTGCGATTGCCGTAACACGTAAAGGCGCACAACCTTCCGTACCGTGGCGTGAAGAGATCGACGCATTTTTAGACAGGCAGAGGTGACGCTTGGCCACAATGAAAGATGTTGCCCGCCTGGCGGGCGTTTCTACCTCAACAGTTTCTCACGTCATCAATAAAGATCGCTTCGTCAGTGAAGCGATTACCGCCAAAGTTGAAGCGGCGATTAAAGAACTCAATTACGCGCCATCAGCTCTGGCGCGTAGCCTCAAGCTCAATCAAACACATACCATTGGCATGTTGATCACTGCCAGTACCAATCCTTTCTATTCTGAATTGGTGCGTGGCGTCGAACGCAGTTGTTTCGAGCGCGGTTACAGTCTTGTTCTGTGTAATACCGAAGGCGATGAGCAGCGAATGAATCGCAATCTGGAAACGCTGATGCAAAAGCGTGTCGATGGTTTGCTATTACTCTGTACTGAAACACACCAGCCTTCGCGTGAAATAATGCAACGTTATCCAACAATCCCTACTGTGATGATGGACTGGGCGCCGTTCGATGGCGACAGCGATCTTATTCAGGATAACTCGTTGCTGGGCGGTGATTTAGCGACGCAATATCTGATCGACAAAGGTTATACCCGAATTGCCTGTATTACCGGCCCGTTGGATAAAACGCCTGCACGTTTGCGGCTGGAAGGTTATCGGGCGGCAATGAAGCGTGCTGGCCTTGACGTTCCTGATGGTTATGAAGTCACTGGCGATTTTGAATTTAACGGCGGGTTTGACGCGATGCAGCAGTTGTTATCGCATCCGCTACGCCCACAGGCAGTGTTTACTGGAAATGACGCTATGGCAGTTGGCGTTTATCAGGCGCTATATCAGGCTGGGTTATATGTCCCGCAGGATATCGCGGTGATTGGCTATGACGATATTGAACTGGCAAGCTTTATGACGCCACCGCTTACTACAATTCATCAACCAAAAGATGAACTGGGGGAGCTGGCGATTGATGTACTCATCCACCGGATGGCACAGCCAAATCTACAGCAACAACGACTACAACTTACGCCGATTCTGATGGAGCGCGGCTCGGCTTAGATTTGCGCTTTCTTTTAATCAAATTATTACCATCAGTTGCTTTCCGAAGCATGAACACTGCTACTGAAGCAACAGTAATAATTCCCCTGAATAAGAATTGCCACCGTCAGCGTATGACTGATGATGGCAGTAGTTGCGGATAAGGTGGTATTCAGGATGGTGAGATTTAGTGTCTGTATAAAGATGACCCTTGCCGCAATGCACGGCAAACCCGCCATACTGTATTCAGCGCCCCGTTTGTTATGTTACTTATCAGGGGAGCGTAGCAGCGCCTGACAAGCTTTAAATGCAGCGTCGCCATCACTTTGGATTATTGCATCGACAATAGCCTGGTGTAGATCCAGCTTTATCACGGTGTCGCTGGTTATTGACGTAAAGTAAGTGTGATAAACCGAATGAAATAGAGAAGCGAAAGATGTCAAAAATGGATTGGCGCTCATTTCATAAATATGTTCATGCCAGGCCATATCGACCTCAATCCAACGCTCCCGGCGGAAATGCTCTTTTAACGCCACCATTTCGGCCATTAATGTATTGAGATGCGCCTTCTGTTCTGCGGTGCCTACCGTTGCTGCCAATAAGCAGGCTTGCGGCTCCAGACAGATACGCATAACCAGAAAATGATCAATAACTTGATGAAAGTTCTCTTCAGTCATCCACCAGGTGAGCAACTCTTGATCAAGAAAATTCCAGTTGGATTGTGGCATGACACGCGTACCAATTCGTGGTCGTGGCAAAACCATTCCTTTTGCCGTTAGCGTCTTGACCGCTTCGCGTACCGCAGTACGGCTCACTCCAAATTGCTCACCCAGCTCAATTTCACCAGGCAGAATGGTGCCAGGTGCGTATTCACCTTTTAAGATCCGTTGTGCTAGCTTCTCAGCCAGAACATACGAAAGGTTTTTCTGTGCAGCTAACTGTTGTGCGCTTAATGGCATACTCATCTTCCTTATTCTTTTTTCCCCCTTAGTATGCCACCTGGAAGTGTGATTGCGGTTGCAAAAACGGCAAATTGCTTGTTTTATGGCACACTAACAGGTGTTTTGATGAAAAAACGCGCATTCGGAAAATTATTTTAAATTTCCTCTTGTCAGCTCAGAATAACTCCCTATAATGCGCCACCACTGACACGGAACAACGGCAGACAAGCCGCCGGGTCAGCGGGATTCTCCTGAGAATTCCGGCAGAGAAAAGCAAAAAAAATGCTTGACTCTGTAGCGGGAAAGCGTATTATGCACACCCCGCACCGCTGAGAAAAAGCGAAGCGGTACTGCTCTTTAACAATTTATCAGACAATCTGTGTGGGCACTCGAAGATACGGATTCTTAACGTCGAAAGACGATAAATGAATACCAAGTCTCAAGAGTGAACACGTAATTCATTACGAAGTTTAATTCTTTGAGCATCAAACTTTTAAATTGAAG
>NZ_PZKQ01000033.1:0-19498 GCF_003046645.1 Escherichia sp. MOD1-EC6475
TGAGCAATACCCTGCAATTTCGGGTGATCGCTGAGATATTTCAGGGAGGCTTTGTAGTCTTCCAGCAACAGTTCAGCGAAGTCCATTTCGAAGCCACGGCGGCACATAATACGCATCACCACAATGTCGGTGGCTTCACCGCCGAGGGTGAAGGCCGGAACCTGCCAGCCGCGCAGGCGCAGACGTTCAGAGAGGTCATACAGGGTGTATCCCGGATCTTCGCCGTCTTTCAGTTTGAAGCAGACCGCCGGAATACCTTCGTCCGGGCGACCGGTGCAGATGAATTCATACGGTCCCAGTTTAGCGATTTCATCCGCCAGGTAAGTGGCGACCTGGTAAGAGGCGTTCTGTACTTTGGTGTAGCCCTCGCGACCAAGGCGCAGGAATTCATAGTATTGCGCAATTACCTGACCGGCGGGGCGAGAGAAGTTGATGGCGAAAGTCCCGATTTGACCGCCGAGATAGTCAACGTTGAACACCAGTTCTTTCGGCAGTGCTTCTTCATCACGCCAGATAACCCAGCCGCAGCCGAGCGGAGCCAGACCAAATTTATGACCTGAAGCACTGATCGATTTCACGCGCGGCAGGCGGAAGTCCCAGACAATATCAGGAGCCACGAACGGCGCCAGGAAGCCACCGCTGGCGGCGTCGATGTGCATGTCGATGTCGATACCGGTATCAGCCTGGAATTTATCCAGCGCATCGTGCAGCGGTTGCGGGAACTCATAGTTACCGGTGTAGGTCACGCCGAAAGTCGGCACCACGCCGATGGTGTTTTCGTCGCAGGCTTCAATCATGCGTTTCGGGTCCATAAACAACTGACCCGGGCGCATAGGGATCTCGCGCAGTTCCACATCCCAGTAGCGGGCAAATTTATGCCAGCAGATTTGCACCGGCCCGCACACGAGGTTGGGTTTATCGGTCGGTTTACCTGCGGCTTCCATACGTTTGCGCCAACGCCATTTCATTGCCATCCCACCGAGCATACAGGCCTCGGAAGAACCAATGGTGTTGGTGCCAACGGCCTGACCGTTTTTCGGCGCAGGCGCGTGCCACAGGTCGGCAACCATGTTTACACAACGCAGGTCGATAGCTGCGGACTGCGGATATTCTTCTTTATCGATCCAGTTTTTGTTGATCGACAGATCCATCAGCTTATGAACATTTTCGTCGTCCCAGGTCTGGCAGAAAGTCGCCAGGTTCTGACGGGCGTTACCGTCGAGAAATAATTCATCATTGATAATCTGGAATGCGATGTCATCGCGCATTTCGTGCAGCGGAAAACGTTTAGATTCCGCGATAGTGGAAATTGCCTTTGCGCCAAAACGCGAGTCGAGTAGTTCTGAGCGGAAATCCGTTAACAGCTTCTGGTCCATTTCGAACTCCTTAAATTTATTTGAAGGCAATAAAAAAGTAGGATTTATCTGGAATGGACGCAAGGCGTTGCGGGTGTAATTTAAATAACAAAATCCTAAACAGAAAAACGACTTTTTATAATATAAACATTTAACATGATAATATAAAAAACAGACTTTATTATCGTAATAAAAATCGCCCGAGCATTGCTGGTCGGGCGATCGAATTAATTATTGTTTATCCTGCATATACGGAGTGTAAACTCCGTTCAGACTGTGCAGGAAAGCCACGATATCATCCACATCCTCCTGCGGCAGTTCTTTACCGACCTGATAGCGCAGCATCAGTTTCACCGCCCCGTCCAGCGTCGGCACATCACCGCGATGGAAGTACGGCGCCGTTAGCGCAACGTTACGTAAACCGGGTACTTTCTGACGCAGTTTATCGCGTTCTTCTTTAGTAACATTCATACGACCAATATCCGCCGCCGTAATTTCACCAAAGTTAAAGTCTTTTTTCAGACCCAGCGGTTCGAAAGAACGTCCACCGAGAATAATACCGCCATGACACGTTGCACATTTATTATCTTTAAATAATTGATAACCTTTTTTCTGCTGCGCAGTCAGCGCATTTTCATCACCACGCAACCATTTATCAAACGGTGAATCCGGCGTAATTAATGTTTTCTCAAATTCAGCAATTGCGTCAGTAATATTTTCACCACTGAAACCTTGCGGATAAACTTTGAGGAACTGCGCTTTCAGCACAGGATCTTTTTCCAACTTCGCAATGATTTCGTCCCAGGATTTTGACGCCATTTCAATCGGATTCAGCGGCGGCCCACCCGCCTGATCCTGCAATGTTGCCGCACGACCATCCCAGAATTGCTCAACGTTAAACACCGAGTTAAACACCGTCGGCGCATTAATCGGCCCGACCGCACCACCGACGCCAATCGACGTTTTTCTGCCATCAACACCTCCCGCATTCAGCGCATGACAATGAGCGCAAGAAATGGTGCTATCAGCCGATAAACGGGGATCGTGATACAGGGCAAACCCCAACGCCACTTTTTGCGCATCGGTAGGCAGTTTTTGCGGGATGGGCTGCACCGGTTCATTACGGTGCTCCGGCGCGGTGTCATTGCTGGCGTAATATTCCGCGCGCTGTTTTGCAATCCAGGCGAGTATTTCCGCCCGCTCTTCATCACTCACCTTACCCGCCCAGTGCAATGCGGTATAACGCGTTGGCGGCATAGTTTCATACTGCATCACCCATTCAATCTTGTTCAGATCGCTTTGCGAAACGGGTTTATCTGCCAGCAGAGCCGCACGCACTGCCTCGAGGTTAAAAGATTTATATCCGAGCCTAATGTCGTAATCCATCAACTGTTTCGCGCCAGGAATATAATAATAGGCGGGTAATTCTGCGGAAGGCGTATGGCAATAGTCGCATCCTTTTTCGCGGAGAAAACCTAAAACCTTATTATTTTCACTGACAGCAGATGCCTGAACATCAGCCTGTTTACTGCGTTTATTATCGTGGTACCACACATAACCAGATAATCCTAAATAGCAAATCGCGACGCCAGCCAGGCCGATCGCGGTAATACGTGAGACCATTTTCATTATTCTTCCCTCACGGTAGTGAGTTATTGTGACCCAGAAAATTTTCCAGAATGCTGCAAACGTCTCTGCGAGACTAAACCATCATAAAAAACAGGGGAATTAGCTTTTTGATAGGAATCAATCAATTACATGAATATAAACTATCAATAAGATAGCCTATACCTATTACTCAGATCAGGAATGGCATATCATGATTACGGGGAGACCATGATTGAATGTTCCGAAAATGAAAAACAACATGGAATTCTTATTTTTATAAATTCCATTGATATTAGTGCGTTATATTTTTTTCCCCATTAATAAACGTGATCCACCGCACGCTTTGTCGCCCATCGACCGGAGCGAATGACTACGCTTAAAGGAAAGCCCGATAATTAGAGACGAATTTCGGAGGTCGGATCCTTATGCTCAATCAGAAAATTCAAAACCCTAATCCAGACGAACTGATGGTCGAGGTCGATCTCTGTTATGAACTGGATCCGTATGAATTAAAACTGGATGAGATGCTCGAGGCAGAGCCAGAACCCGAAATGATTGAAGGGCTGCCAGCCTCTGACGCGCTAACACCTGCTGACCGCTATCTCGAACTTTTCGAACATGTCCAGTCGGCAAAAATTTTCCCCGATAGTAAAACGTTTCCTGACTGCGCCCCCAAAATGGACCCGCTGGATATCTTAATCCGCTATCGTAAAGTGCGCCGTCATCGTGATTTCGATTTGCGCAAGTTTGTTGAAAATCACTTCTGGTTACCGGAAGTCTACTCCAGCGAGTATGTATCAGACCCGCAAAACTCCCTGAAAGAGCATATCGACCAGCTATGGCCGGTATTAACCCGCGAGCCGCAGGATCACATTCCGTGGTCTTCTCTGCTGGCGCTGCCGCAGTCGTATATTGTCCCTGGCGGTCGTTTTAGCGAAACCTACTATTGGGATTCCTATTTCACCATGCTGGGTCTGGCGGAAAGCGGGCGTGAAGATTTGCTGAAATGCATGGCCGATAACTTCGCCTGGATGATCGAAAACTACGGGCACATCCCCAACGGCAACCGCACCTACTATTTGAGCCGCTCGCAGCCACCGGTTTTTGCGCTGATGGTGGAGTTGTTTGAAGAAGATGGTGTACGCGGAGCGCGCCGCTATCTCGACCATCTGAAAATGGAATATGCCTTCTGGATGGACGGAGCAGAATCGCTGATCCCTAATCAGGCCTATCGCCATGTAGTGCGGATGCCGGATGGTTCGCTGCTTAACCGCTACTGGGACGACCGCGACACGCCGCGTGACGAATCCTGGCTGGAGGATGTGGAAACCGCGAAGCACTCTGGTCGTCCGCCGAACGAGGTGTACCGCGATTTACGCGCGGGCGCAGCTTCTGGCTGGGATTACTCCTCCCGCTGGCTACGCGACGCCGGTCGCCTGGCGAGTATTCGGACCACTCAGTTCATCCCCATCGATCTGAATGCTTTCCTGTTTAAACTGGAGAGCGCCATCGCCAACATCTCGGCGCTGAAAGGCGACAAGGAAACGGAAACTCTGTTCCGCCAGAAAGCCAATGCCCGCCGCGATGCGGTAAACCATTATCTCTGGGATGATGAAAATGGTCTCTACCGCGATTACGACTGGCGGCGCGAACAGCAGGCTCTCTTTTCCGCTGCTGCCATTGTGCCGTTATATGTGGGCATGGCGAGCCATGAACAGGCCGACCGTCTGGCAAATGCCGTGCGAAGCCGTTTACTGACGCCGGGCGGGATTCTGGCAAGTGAGTATGAAACCGGTGAACAGTGGGATAAACCCAACGGCTGGGCGCCATTACAATGGATGGCGATTCAGGGATTTAAAATGTACGGTGATGATTATCTGGGGGATGAGATCGCGCGTAGCTGGCTGAAGACGGTGAATCAGTTCTACCTGGAACAGCACAAACTGATCGAGAAATACCATATTGCCGATGGTGTCCCCCGCGAGGGCGGCGGGGGCGAATATCCGTTGCAGGATGGGTTTGGCTGGACCAACGGTGTGGTACGTCGTTTAATTGGTCTATACGGCGAACCATAATATTTTTACAGCCAACCGCTAACTTCCTGCTAGCTGTAAAATTATCCTCTTCAGGAGGATATATTTAACATCATCGCTGCCTGGGTACGGTTTTTCACTTCCAGACGGCGATAGAGCGATTCCAGGTGCGCTTTTACCGTTCCGGTGCTGATATTTAATGCCCGACCAATCTCTTTATTCGATTCGCCCGCCGCCAGCATGGTTAAAATTTCCCGCTGGCGGGCGCTTAACGATTTGAGATCTTTCGTATCCTTTTCCGGCGTGGTTCGCCAGTCACCGGGCAGAAACATCATTCCCATCGCCGCACTATTGACCGCCAACACGAACGTATCGATCGAAGAATCACGCGGTACAATCGCCATCACATTGAAATGAATAACCTCCTGCAACCATCGTTTGTTGCAATCCGAAGCCGTGATTAACACCTTAACCTCAGGAAATTGCACCACGGTTTTTTGCAGTAACCAGTAGCAAAACTCACCATCCTGATCGCCATCGAGCATAACTAAGGCTTCAGGGTAGCTTTCCAGCTTTTGCCATAACTCGTCTGCCTGACCGACGCCCTGAATACCTACTCCTGGAATACGTTGCTGTAAACTGACTTTCATTCCATGAATAAATATTGACTGCCTGTCAAACATGATTATTTGCATTACTGAATCTCCACCTGAATACGTTAAAAAGGCTTAAGTAGTGGAAGGGTATTACCCGAGAGACAAAATAAGAATTCGCCATTTGGCAGAGGCCATTCTACAGAGATGAAAGACAGAAAATAGTTACCGATATAAATAGTTACAGCTAAACGCCTGAAATTACATGTCGAGGGCACTATTTAAAAAAATCTTAAGGAATTCCTTATATTTTCGCGCCACGTTCCGGTTAACCCGGCCAATTCAGCGCATGCTTTAATAGCATCCACAGTTTAAGAAAGTGACTGGATTACGCACAAATACGCAATGTCGTGTGTGAGCATTTTATAAAACGAATCAAAATTTTGGTTTTCTGTTGGTTATTTCTCTATTCAGAGACGCGAATCCGCCTTTTATTCTCTAAAATCACCTCACTTTCAACGTTGCATCGTTGTGAAACCATGCATTAGATGTTAGAAAAAACAATAAACAATGCGATATACGCGTTACTGTTTCGCTGTGAACAACAATCGGTCAAAGAAATGGATAAAATTCACGCAATGCAGTTGTTCATCAAAGTCGCAGAGCTGGAGAGTTTTTCCCGCGCGGCGGATTTCTTTGCTTTGCCAAAGGGAAGTGTTTCGCGCCAGATACAGGCACTGGAACATCAACTTGGCACCCAGCTTCTCCAGCGCACCACGCGACGGGTCAAACTCACGCCTGATGGCATGACCTATTACCAACGGGCAAAAGATGTGTTGAGTAATCTCAACGAACTGGACGGTTTATTTCAGCAGGAGGCCACCAGCATCAGCGGTAAATTGCGCATCGATATCCCGTCCGGGATAGCAAAAACCCTGCTACTGCCGCGCCTGCCCGAATTTCTCCATCAATATCCGGGAATTGAACTGGAATTAAGCAGCAATGACCGTCCGGTAGATATTCTTCATGATGGCTTTGATTGCGTAGTACGCACGGGAACGTTGCCCGACGATGGACTCATCACCCGCCCCCTCGGCAAACTGACGATGGTCAACTGCGCCAGTCCGCACTATCTGACGCGCTTTGGTTATCCGCAAAGTCCCGACGACCTGACTTCGCACGCGGTAGTGCATTACACGCCACATCTGGGCGCGCATCCGTTGGGTTTTGAGGTTGCCAGTGTTAATGGCGTCCAGTGGTTTAAGTCCGGCGGCATGTTGACGGTAAACAGTAGAGAAAACTATCTTGCCGCCGGTCTGGCGGGACTGGGGATTATTCAGATCCCCCGCGTCACCGTACGCGAAGCCCTACGCGCCAGACAGCTTATCGAAGTGTTACCCAACTACCGCGCCGAACCACGCTCCATTTCTCTGGTTTACCCACAGCGTCGGGAGCTTTCCCGCCGTGTAAACCTGTTTATGCAGTGGCTGGCTGGTGTGATGAAAGAGTACCTGGACTGACCGACTATACTTTTTAAGAAAGACAACGACAGAAGGACTAAAGAGCGGATGACGCAGGAAAACGAGATCAAACGTCCCACCCAGGATCTGGAGCACGAGCCAATTAAGCATCTGGATAATAGCGATAAAGGCGGCAAAGTCAGTCAGGCACTGGAAACCGTCACCACCACCGCCGAAAAAATCCAACGCCAACCGATCATCGCGCACCTTATTCGCGCGACAGAACGCTTTAACGATCGGCTTGGTAATCAGTTTGGCGCGGCCATCACCTATTTCTCGTTTTTGTCGATGATCCCGATTTTAATGGTGTCATTTGCCGCAGGGGGTTTTGTGCTGGCTTCGCATCCGATGCTGTTACAGGATATCTTCGACAAGATTCTGCAAAACATCAGCGATCCGACGCTTGCCGCCACGTTGAAAAACACCATCAACACTGCCGTTCAGCAGCGTACTACCGTAGGACTTGTTGGGTTAGCCGTGGCGCTATACTCCGGCATCAACTGGATGGGGAATTTACGTGAAGCAATTCGCGCCCAATCGCGCGATGTCTGGGAACGTTCGCCGCAAGATCAGGAGAAGTTCTGGGTAAAATATCTGCGTGACTTTATTTCGCTGATTGGTTTGTTGATTGCGCTGATTGTGACGCTCTCAATCACTTCCGTTGCCGGTTCTGCGCAACAAATGATTATTAGCGCGCTGCACCTTAATAGCATTGAGTGGCTGAAACCGACGTGGCGGTTGATTGGTCTGGCGATTTCTATCTTTGCCAACTATCTGCTTTTCTTCTGGATCTTCTGGCGCCTGCCGCGCCACCGTCCGCGTAGAAAGGCGCTGATTCGCGGGACGTTCCTCGCAGCGATTGGTTTTGAAGTGATTAAAATTGTGATGACGTATACCCTGCCGTCGTTGATGAAATCCCCATCTGGCGCAGCATTTGGTTCCGTGCTGGGGCTGATGGCATTTTTCTACTTCTTCGCTCGTCTGACGCTGTTTTGCGCGGCGTGGATTGCCACCGCCGAGTATAAAGATGACCCGCGAATGCCGGGGAAAACATAGCCTTAAAATATGCCGGATGCGGCGTAAACGCCTTATCCGGCCTGACTCCCCGTAGGCCGGATAAGATGCGCCAGCATCGCATCCGGCTATAATGCGCACATAACCTCTTGAAACTCTTCCCAGAGCCTCTTAAGCCATCTATTTAGGAGCAAACAATTTCATTCCAACTCATAACCCCAGCATATAAATCCAGTTGGTAACTTTTATTTAACCTATAACCAGTTTTATTGACTATTTATGAAATTGTGTGAAGCATTTCATAGAAGAAAAATCATCAGCCTAAACATTATCCCCTTTTTGCCTGATTTTTGACCATTTTCGCGATTTGTTACACATTGAAATATCACTTTTGCTGTGCGTAATATGGCTATTCGTTAGCCAAAAAATAAGAAAAGATTATGCAAGCAACCGCCACAACACTCGAAAATAACCAGGAATTCACGCCGGTAAACTCGCGTAATAAAGTCCTTGTTGCCTCCCTCATTGGTACAGCCATTGAGTTCTTCGACTTTTACATTTACGCCACTGCAGCCGTCATTGTGTTCCCGCATATCTTCTTCCCGCAGGGCGACCCGGCGGCAGCGACTTTACAATCGCTTGCCACCTTCGCCATTGCCTTCGTCGCGCGCCCCATCGGCTCTGCCGTATTTGGTCATTTCGGCGATCGCGTTGGACGTAAAGCGACACTGGTCGCCTCTTTGCTAACGATGGGGATTTCGACGGTGGTGATTGGTCTGTTGCCGGGCTACGCCACGATTGGTATTTTCGCCCCGCTGTTGCTGGCGCTGGCTCGATTTGGTCAGGGGCTGGGATTAGGCGGTGAATGGGGCGGTGCGGCGCTGCTGGCAACTGAAAATGCCCCGCCGCGCAAACGTGCGCTTTACGGCTCTTTCCCGCAGCTGGGCGCCCCAATTGGCTTTTTCTTTGCCAACGGTACTTTCTTGTTGCTCTCATGGCTACTGACCGACGAACAGTTTATGAGCTGGGGCTGGCGCGTGCCGTTTATCTTCTCGGCGGTGCTGGTGATTATCGGCCTGTATGTCCGCGTTTCGCTGCATGAATCACCGGTGTTTGAGAAAGTCGCAAAAGCGAAAAAACAGGTGAAGATCCCGCTGGGTACACTGCTGACCAAACACGTGCGCGTCACGGTGCTCGGCACCTTCATCATGCTGGCAACCTACACGCTGTTTTACATCATGACTGTCTACTCGATGACCTTCAGTACCGCCGCCGCGCCTGTCGGGCTTGGCCTGCCGCGTAACGAAGTGCTGTGGATGCTGATGATGGCAGTAATTGGTTTTGGTGTGATGGTGCCAGTCGCCGGATTGCTGGCAGATGCCTTTGGTCGTCGTAAAAGCATGGTAATCATCACGACGCTTATCATCCTGTTCGCGCTGTTCGCCTTTAACCCGTTGCTCGGTTCTGGTAACCCAATTCTGGTTTTTGCCTTCCTGCTGTTGGGGTTAAGTCTGATGGGACTGACCTTCGGGCCGATGGGCGCGCTGTTGCCAGAGCTGTTCCCGACGGAAGTGCGTTACACCGGGGCATCGTTCTCTTACAACGTATCGTCGATTCTTGGGGCTTCCGTTGCGCCGTATATCGCAGCCTGGTTGCAGACTAACTACGGGTTAGGTGCAGTGGGGTTATATCTGGCGGCAATGGCTGGCTTGACGTTAATTGCCCTGCTGCTGACGCATGAGACGCGACATCAGTCGTTGTAATGAGGCTGAAAATTTCCTGATGCGCTACGCCTATCAGGCCTGAATTTCCATGCAATATATTGAATTTGCAAGGATTTGTAGGCCGGACAAGGCGTTCACGCCGCATCCGGCATGAACAAAGCACACTTTGCCAACAATCTGAATCTGTTTAATTGCCGGATGTCAGACATCCGGCAATTATCATCACTTCTTCATCTGCGACAAAATCATCCGGCACTGATTAGCTTCACCTTCTGAAGGCGAAATCAGCGCCAGTAATGCCGCCGCAGGTGTCACTAGCGTTGCCAGTGCCGCCGCAACAGCACCACGGGCAATCAACGGCCCGGCTTTCACGCCAGCCTGCGGGTTCTTAAACGCCCCACGCATATACAGCGGCGAACGCAGCGTGATAATACGAATCCCTTTGCTCTCCGGATCAATAGTCAAATCCAGTTGCTCCGAAGCAAAACTTGCCGTGCCGGTAACGTTAATCAACGCGTTCTCAGTATCGAAAGCAAAAATCTGCGGGCGTGCCACGCCGTTGGCAATATTCAGATTCGCCGCCGCGCAGTTCACCCGCACCTCATCGTCACCAAATATCGCACCGACAATGTAGTTGCCGACGTTCAGCCCAACAATCTCCATCAGGTTACGGCTCACCAGCCCGTCATTCATCAACAGTTTCAGGTTGCCGTTACTGTTGCCTAAAAGCGCCGCCACCGAGTTACCGCTACCGCGCAGTTCAGCATCGCCGTTCATTTCTCCCAGCGTTTTCTGCATCAGTTCTACATCCGGCATCAGCTCCTTCAGCTTAAGTCGACGAGCCTGTATATCCGCCCGCCCCTGCATCGGTTTTTTGTCCCCTTCCAGATGAATATTCGCCGCAATGCTGCCGCCCGCCATGCCAAATTTCAGCGGTTGCAGACGCAGGTCAGCGTTTTTGAGGATGATATGAGTAGAAAGATCGCTAATCGGCAAACTGCTGCCATGCTCGATACGTCGGCCTTTGAAACGAACATCAGCATCCATCGCATCCCATTTATCGGTTTCGAAGCGGTCATAAGGCAGCACTTTGCCCGCAGGCTGAACGCTTTTTTCGCCCTTCTTCTGTTCAGACCGTTTCGACTTTTCTGCCCCTTTCCCGGAATCAACGCCAATCAACGGTCCCAGGTCCGCCAGCCGCAATTGCCGCGACTCGACATCACCTTCCAGTTTTGGTCGTGGCTTGCCGGTGGTGTAGACCAGAGAACCGTGGATATCGCTATCGCCAATTCGCCCATTAAAACCGCGATAATCAAAGACCGACGATTTTTCAGTGTCGATTTTCGCTACCAGCCGACCATCTGTTTCAAACGGCGGGGTATCGGGCAGCAGAACGCCCGTCAGTTCATAGAGATCACCCAGCGAATCGCCAGAAAATTTAAGCCGTAAATCGACACCGCCCATCTTCATTGGGTCATTCACGACGCCATCAAAAGCAACACGGGTATTACCGGAGCGAAAATCAGCCTGCACCGGAAACGGTGTTCCTTCGCCACGCAGCGCCAGCATACCGCCTATTTTTCCCGTACCCGTGAGCGGTTCACCGTTATAACGTCCCTGCGCCTTCAGGCCAAAAACGTAATCGCCCACCTTTTCTTTATCCGCTTTACCTTTCGATCCGGTAACTTCGCTGAACGGCAGCGGCTTGCCTAACGGATCGACAAAAATTTCCAGATCCGCTTTGCTTACTTTGTCATCAATAGCGATCCGCCCTTGATCAAACAGAATATTATCCAGGCGGAACGACCACGCCGACGGCTTCGCATTCGCGTCTTTGTTGTCATCGTTGGCGAGATTAAACGTCCAGTTGTTGTTCTTTTCCGAGAGGCGAATCAGGCGCGCGTCGGGCTTTTCCAGCTTGATCCACGGCAGCCAGACCGTTTTAGTCAGCAACGCTAGCGGAGCCAGCGTCGCTTCTACGCGCGGTAAATGTACCATCGTCACTTCGGGAATATCCGGCGGGTTGCCGAGAATGATGTCTTGTGCGTGTACATGAGGCCACGGCACCCAGCTACGCCAGCCGGTTTCCTGCTTTTGCCGTTCCCACACCACACCCAGATCGCCACGGATGGCGAAGGGGCGATTCAGTTCCGCAGAGACTTTCTGGTTGATGGTCGGTTTGAGACGGTTCCAGTCAAACGTTGCAATCAAAATGATCGCCACGACGATCAACAACAAGAAAGCCCCTGAAATCGCAGCGGTTATTTTGCCTGCTTTGATCATAGTTCGCTTCCTCACATTCTTCCTGTGCCAGTCCTAAAGATAGTCCAGCCAGGCAGAAAATGAGGGGACTTACAGAGCCAGCGCCACTGAGTCCAGCGTTTCTATTGGTGCCGGACGTGAAAGAAACCAGCCTTGTGCGGCGAATGCGGGAGAATTTTGCACATCGCCCCATTCTTCCTCAGTCTCGATACCTTCGACGATCACCCCACGGCAGTAGCGGTTCATCAAATGCAAAAGCTGGGAAAAGAGCGTGCGACCTTCGGGCGACTGGCGCAACATCACAAATAGTTCGCGAGCGATTTTGATGTAGTCGTAACGCACTTCACTTAGCGCAGAGAAATTTGCCATCCCGGTGCCAAAATCATCCAGCCACAGTGGGCCAAATTCGCACATCGAAGCAAACGTTGAATCTTTCGGTAGACGGATGTGTTCCACCAGTTCGAAACGCAGCCAGGGAAGACGGTCAATCTGACGCAAAATTTCCGGCTGCTGACGTAGGGCGAGAAGCGTAGGTCCATCAATATTAACCGATGCCAGCAGGCCGTGTTCAACGAAGAACGCAGCTTTTTTCGCCAGTAAATCAATCTGTTCTTTCACCACATCCATACGATGCCTGACGGTGATTTCGGCAAAATAACGATCTGGCGGCAGCCGTTGCGAGGGATTATCAGGATGCGTGACAATGGTTAAAAGCTCCACGGCCATCAATCGTCCGGAAGTCTGGTAAATCGGCTGCCAGGTATAAACGCGCTCACACTGCAACCAAAAACGCCGTTCCTGCAAGCTCTCGATGCTTGCTTCAGGGTTGCTTATTCGCTGGATAACCTGCCTTATCATCGAAGATGTCCTGTGTTTAAAAGTGATGCTGCCCGGACTCGACAAATATTATCGGCGCGCCACGGCAGAACTTTACCGCCAGAGAGAAGTTAATTTGCCCACACAACGACGGAATCTTCCAGGAATACGTTCTGGCTCAAAAAAATAATGGAACAGCGTTTTAATATAGTTGACCAGCAAACCACCACAGCGCAAACTAACGCTAATTTTTTTACAGATCAGGTTCACGACTATGTCCAAAAAGATTGCCGTGATTGGCGAATGCATGATTGAGCTTTCCGAGAAAGGCGCAGACGTTAAGCGCGGTTTCGGCGGCGATACCCTGAACACTTCCGTCTATATCGCTCGTCAGGTCGATCCTGCGGCATTAACCGTTCATTACGTAACGGCGCTGGGAACGGACAGTTTTAGTCAGCAGATGCTGGACGCCTGGCACGGCGAGAACGTAGATACTTCCCTGACCCAACGGATGGAAAACCGCCTGCCGGGTCTTTACTACATTGAAACCGATAGCACTGGCGAACGCACTTTCTACTACTGGCGTAACGAAGCCGCAGCTAAATTCTGGCTGGAGAGCGAGCAGTCAGCAGCGATTTGTGAAGAGCTGGCGAATTTCGATTACCTTTACCTGAGCGGGATTAGCCTGGCGATCTTAAGCCCGACCAGCCGCGAGAAGCTGCTTTCTCTGTTGCGCGAATGCCGCGCCAACGGCGGGAAGGTCATTTTCGACAATAACTACCGTCCGCGCCTGTGGGCGAGCAAAGAAGAGACGCAGCAGGTGTACCAGCAAATGCTGGAATGCACAGATATCGCCTTCCTGACGCTGGACGATGAAGACGCGCTGTGGGGTCAACAGCCGGTGGAAGACGTCATTGCGCGCACCCATAACGCAGGCGTGAAAGAAGTGGTAGTAAAACGCGGGGCGGATTCTTGCCTGGTTTCTATTGCTGGCGAAGGGTTAGTGGATGTTCCAGCGGTGAAACTGCCGAAAGAAAAAGTGATCGACACCACCGCTGCGGGTGACTCTTTCAGCGCCGGTTATCTGGCGGTACGCCTGACCGGGGGAAGTGCAGAAGAAGCGGCAAAACGCGGACATTTGACTGCAAGTACGGTTATCCAGTATCGCGGCGCGATTATCCCGCGTGAGGCGATGCCAGCGTAAAAGCAGCATATGCAAAAGGCTGGATAAAGTGTTACCCCTCTATCCAGCTCATCCATAAATACCTGATGGTTGTGCTAACTCATCACCATCAGGCATTACTGTGCAGGTGGAATATCCGTCACTTCAGGATGCACATCATCCGTGGCGACAGACGTCGCCGCAGCCGTGACCGATGGCGCCATGATTTGATCCCAGGCAGCCTGCAACGATTTCATGTTAAATTCCGGCTCGCCTTTCGGCTGTAGCAGAATTAACGCCATGTCGTTCGACAACTGCTGACGCAGATCCTGATTTAACATCTCCACCGTCAGGCTGTTAAGGAAATCCTGACGCAGTTTCTGATATTGCTCCGGTGCGATATCGACAACCTGATTTTGCAGTGAACGCATCCGCTGCCCCATCAGAATATCGGTATCAGCTCGTGCATAGGCGGCAAACAGTTTCTGCAGCTCCAGTTTCTTTTGCGCGACCAGGGCGTTGAACTCTTCTTCCGGCAGACCTTTGTCGCGGACTTTCGCCAGTTCACGCGCCACCAGATTAAGGTTGCTGTTCAGCTTGTCGTTTGGTGACTCGATGTTGATGGCACATTGCGCACGCAGATACAGCACACGGCAATCGAATCCAAGGCCGATGTCTTTGCTGTTATTGGCGCTTAATGCTTGCTGAACATGCCAGAACAGCGCCTCACGAGCCAGATCCGCGCGCCAGTAGCGCAGCAGTGCGGCAGATTCACGAATTGGCTGCCACGGCGTGTCCCACATGATAGATAACCGATCCTGGCGCACCGCGTCGGTCATAATGCTCACCGCTTCCGCACGCAGCGGAGAAAGCGTCGGCACCGGAGCCGGTGTTTCACGTTTGCCTTTCAGTTCGCCAAACGTTTTGTTGATCTGGTCTACAACCGAGCGCGCATCAACGTTTCCCACCACCAGCAGCGTCATTGCATCTGGGGTATACCATTTCTGGTAGAAATCTTTAATCTTTTCCGCTTCAACGGGCTTTTTCAGCGGATCGGCAGGATCGTGACCTAACAAAGTTGATCCTTTCAGGCGATAGCGCCACCAGCCTTCTTTAGTGTCGGCAGGCCAGGTTGCCACCATATCCTGGCTTTGCAGCGCATGGTTAACCGTTTCTGGTGTGATGGTCAGCTTGCCGGTCGCATTCGCCAGATAAGAGAGCGCCTCTTTCAGCAGATCGTTACGATTATTTGGCAAACTCAGATTAAACAGCGTGGTGTCGTAAGAGACGATCACCGGCGGCATCGGGCGCTTAGGGTCGATCCCCTGCTGCCACAATGAACGTGCCTGTGCCGCTTCCAGACCACCGCTTTGCGTCAGCGCAATACGAGGAATGGCATGACTGTAACCGCTCTGTTGGGTGCTTTCGGCGAGCGAACCGGTATTAACCAGCAGGCGAATTTCAACACGATCGCTGGGACGCTGGGGCGTGGTCAGCACTTGCCACTGTAAACCGTTGGCGAGCGTCCCCTGTTGCCATGCTGGATCAGGCTGGAGCGCATCTGCCTGCACATAGCCAGCAGTGGCCATCACCAGCAAACCGCCCGCTAAAAGTCGAATTTTTGTGCCCTGCATGTGAACCCCTGATCAACTATCCTGGTAATAAAAGACTGCCCGCTATCGGTCAGCCTAAATGACGTTAAAAACACTTCGTGTTAGACCGCAAGAACATGAAAATGTCACGGAGGAAGTGAAATAAACCCGAACTCACCCAGGTGGTAAGTTCGGGCACAGGGGGCAATTATGCGCAAACACCCGCACTCGGGGAAGGGAGTGCGGGCATAAGTGGTGAGATTAAGAGGATAATTCGTGCGTTTTGCCATCCGGCGCACGATTATTCAGCACATCATCCAGTTTTTTGTGGTCCAGTTCTTTCACCCACTTCGCAACGACAATGGTCGCTACGCCGTTACCGACCAGGTTAGTCAGCGCACGAGCTTCTGACATAAAGCGGTCGATACCGAGGATCAGCGCCAGACCCGCGACCGGCAAATGGCCCACCGCAGAGAGCGTCGCCGCCAGCACGATAAAGCCACTACCCGTTACCCCTGCCGCCCCTTTAGAAGAAAGCAGCAATACGATTAACAGCGTGATTTGGTGGACGATATCCATCTGACTGTTAGTGGCCTGGGCGATAAACACCGCCGCCATTGTCAGGTATATCGATGTGCCATCAAGGTTAAACGAGTAGCCTGTCGGGATAACCAGCCCCACCACCGATTTCCGGCAACCGAGTTTTTCCATCTTGTCGAGCATACGCGGCAGCGCCGACTCGGAAGATGATGTTCCCAGCACAATCAGCAGTTCTTCACGGATGTAGCGGATAAATTTGAAGATACTGAAACCGGTCGCTTTAGCGATTGAACCCAGTACCAGCACTACAAACAGGATACAGGTGATGTAGAAGCAGATAATGAGCTGCCCCAGTTGCACCAATGTGCCGACGCCGTATTTACCGATGGTAAACGCCATCGCCCCAAACGCACCGATGGGTGCCAGACGCATGATCATATTGATGATGCCGAAGATGACCTGCGAGAAACTTTCGATGACGTTAAAAATCAGTTGGCCTTTGCTGCCCAGACGGTGGAGCGCAAAACCAAACAGTACGGCAAACAGCAGCACCTGCAGGATGTTACCGCTGGCAAATGCGCCAATGACGCTAGCCGGGATGACATCCATAATAAAGGCGACAATGCCCTGGTCTTTTGCCTGATCGGCGTAAACTGCTACCGCTTTCGCATCAAGCGTTGCCGGATCGACGTTCATTCCGGCGCCAGGCTGCACGACGTTAACAATAATAAGACCAATAATCAGCGCGATGGTACTGACAATTTCAAAGTAAAGCAGTGCGACTGCGCCGGTACGACCGACCGCCTTCATGCTTTCCATGCCCGCAATGCCCGTTACGACGGTACAAAAGATGACAGGAGCGATGATCATCTTAATGAGCTTAACGAACCCGTCGCCAAGCGGTTTCATTTGCTCGCCTATCTCAGGGTAGAAATGGCCAAGGAGAATACCAATGGCTATCGCTGTCAGGACCTGAAAGTAAAGGCTTTTAAACAGAGAGGTTTTCATAGGGTGTCCTTTAGTAAAACCACAGGTCTTGTAAGGTTATGGAGTACCTGCGGCCTTAAAATAACACCCAGACAACATCACAGAAATGTACCTGGATCATAATTGAAACAAAAAGGTTAAAAAGTTTGAGCTGGCTCGCACAAACCAGCACTTTTTAAAGTTTTGTAATCAGTTTGGGGTAGCTACTTTTCTTCCAGGTAACTCTCTTCGAAGATTTCGATGGGGAGTGGACGGGCAAAAAGGAAGCCCTGGGCAATACCAACGCCTGCTTTTGCCAGCCAGTCGCGTTGCGCTTCCGTTTCTACGCCTTCAGCAATCATTTGCAGATTCAGGCTTTGTGCCAGCATGATAATTGCAGCAATCATACTGCTATCTTCCGGTAAGCCCTCAACAAACATTTTGTCGATTTTCAGCACGTCTATTGGCAACGATTTCATATGCTGCAACTGACGCAGCCCTGCGTAACCCATGCCGAAATCATCCAGCGCCACCTGTACGCCGGCGTTGCGCAGCGGACGGAGGATCGCCACCGCCGCGTGAGGGTCATCAATGCGTCGGCTTTCCGTGACCTCCAGGATCAACGTTCCAGGCTGAATACGATAACGAGTTAATAACCCCAGCATATCCGGCACCATATTTGGGTGCATCAGCTGTAGCGCCGAGAGATTCACCGATAATGGCAACATAATGCCGCGCTCTTGCCAGGCAGCAAGCAGTCGACAGGATTCCTCCAGCACCCAATGACCGACGGTAACCATCAGCCCACAGGACTCAATACGATCGATTAAGCCATCCGGCAGTTCCCAGGTGCCATCCGCTTGCTGGATGCGCAGCAACGCTTCCGCGCTGACGAGTTTGCCGCTGGTCATCTCCACCTGCGGCTGTAGCCAAATAGCAAACTTATGATTTTCCAGTGCATTAAGGATGTCGCTCTCTTCCGTCAACCGTTGTTGAGCTTCTTCCATCTGCTGTGGATCATAGAACTGAATCTGATTCTTCCCTTTATGACGAGCGGTAAATGCCGCCGAAATAGCACGACCATAAAGTTGTTCGGCAGTGAGATCGCCATAAAACATCGCCACACCGATGCTACAGTGCGGACGTAGCTGAATACGTTCAATCGGCAAGCGTTCACTCATGATAGTGAGCACTTGCTGACCTAATGTGATAGCGTGCCACGGTTCCTGTACACCATTAGCGATCACAGCGAAGTCATAGCCACTGACCTGTGCGAGGATCATGCGTGGCGACAGCACCGATTTGATTTTCTCCACCAGCGTCAGTAGCAGGATTTCCCGCTGCGCCTCTTTCAGCACGCCAGCAGTATCACGTAGCGTTTCACAAGTGATGATCATCAGTGCGGTGGTTTGTTTACGTGCGACCACCTGTTCCAGCATCTCCATCAGCAAGGCTTTGTTTGGCAAATCCGACACCGGGAAACGCATCGCGTTTTCGCACTGTTCTTCATAATGCCGCTGCAACAGTTGCTGATTGAGGTTGTAACTGCGCACCAGCATACCGATTTCGTCGTCCTGGTGCAGACGCGGCAAGGCCAGTTGATGACCGACAATCTCTTGCGGTGGAATGGCGTTTAGCTCGCGAGCGATATTGCGTAAAGGATGTAATATCAGTCGATTAATGCACCAGCTAATCGCCACCGTCAGGATCAGCGATAAAAGTAAGTAAATGGTCACTAACGTAGAGACAGTGCTCATCACGAACTTGTACATGCGGAAGGAATCTGCCTGTAACACCAGATAGGCAATCGGCTGCGGGGTAGCAGGACGTTCCAGCGAGTAGACGCCCAGCGAGATTTGTACCGGTAACTCAAACAGTCGGGTGAACGTCACCGGCACCGGTCGCTCTGGAATAAAACTTTTACGCAGTGCCTGGAACTGATTAGGCAGCACCACGTCGGCGCGACTGACCACGCCCGCTGGTTTTATGCTGGCAAGAATAGCTTCCGCCTGAGGAATATCACCTTTCAAAATGGCGGAAGATAAGGGTTCGCGGACAGAGCGAGCAATGCTTTCCAGTTGCGTAGCCGTGTTATAGCGATTCTGCTGTACCAGATGAAACAGCAAAACAGTGCAAAAAACAAAAACGAACACCATGACAACGGCCGCCACCATTGCCATCTGCTTAATTGTTAACGAGCGACTAACGCGCAAATTGTCTCCCCCCGGAAATCCCAGATTGCCGCCCGAGTATACCCGATCGCAGCGGCATTAAGAGAGGCGCTATCTGAAAACTTACCAGTCGGCGTAAGGT
>NZ_PZKQ01000034.1:0-46441 GCF_003046645.1 Escherichia sp. MOD1-EC6475
AACTGCCAGGCATCAAATTAAGCGAAAGGCCATCCGTCAGGATGGCCTTTTTGCATTGGCGCAGAAAAAAATGCCGGATGCGACGCTAGCGCGTCTTATCCAGCCTACTCTTGCTTATCCGTTCTGCTTTTGCATCCACTCCACCACAAAATCAGCCAGCCCCTCAACATCATTAATATCCAGTAATGCGACATCAAGATTAAGCGGCACATCACTGGCTACAGCAATAACATGCCTGTCTATCACTAATTCTTCAGGTCGATGTCCGGCTCCATCGCGAAACAGCACAATCTTTGCGATCTCTTCATGCTTAAACCCTTCGACCAGAATCAAATCCAGCTTTGAGGTATCCATTCGACTTGCGAGAAACTGTAGATCCAGCTCTTCTTCGTCTGGTGTTTCCGTCATCAAGGCCCATCGTTGCTGGCTGGCAACGATGGTTTGTGCCGCGCCAGCCTTGCGCAGCTCATAGCTGTCTTTGCCTGGCTTATCAACATCCATATCATGGTGCGTATGCTTAATCAGCCCTGGACGGATCCCTCTGGCGCATAATGCCGGGATCAGTTTTTTCAAAAGCGTAGTTTTTCCGGTACCACTCCACGCGGCAAAGGCGAGTAACGGTATCATCGTTTTTCCTGCCATCGGGCAAGCTCCTCTGGCGTATTCACGTTAACAAATGCATCTTTATGATCGCTGAAATCAACCGCATGACCGCCAGCCAGACGCATAAATGCCATTACCCGGCGTTCTCCTGCTTGCAGATATTCTTGTAATGACGGTTCAATAGCGCGGTTTACCAGAGCAATAGTCGGGTGATCGCGTTCACCGTCATGGACCCACACGACAGGCGCATCTTTGCGCTGATGATTAAGCCGGGCTGCTAAATCAGGGGGAATGTAAGGCGTATCGCACGGGCAAAACAAAAACCACTCACCAGCTTCCTGCTGCATTACTGAAAGCATTCCTGCCAGAGGGCCTGGGTAATCCGCCAGTGAATCTTCAATCACTTTCAGACCGCCTGCCTGATAGATTTCCTGATGGCGATTGGCATTAACCACGACGTGAGACAGCTGCGTCATAAGCGCGTCAGCGACATGTTGCCACAGCGGTTTGCCATTTAATTCAAGCAATCCTTTATCTACGCCGCCCATTCGTCTGGCTTTACCTCCTGCCAGCACAACGCCTGTTATCATCGTCATCAGATTCACCGATATCGCCTCTTTTATTGTGGGATTGACCCTGCTAACGTGTCTGTCTCAAGAGTAAGGAGCATTACTATGAAATGTAAACGTCTGAATGAAGTTATTGAACTCCTCCAGCCAGCCTGGCAAAAAGAGCCAGACCTTAACCTGCTGCAATTTTTGCAGAAACTGGCGAAAGAGTCAGGTTTTGACGGCGAACTGGCGGATTTGACGGATGACATTCTGATCTATCATTTGAAAATGCGTGATTCCGCGAAAGATGCGGTGATCCCAGGTTTGCAGAAAGATTATGAAGAAGACTTCAAAACGGCGCTATTACGCGCACGCGGCGTAATTAAAGAGTAAAAGCTTGTAAGCGGCGCGACCAAAATCATCGTGAAATGATATCCTTCATCATTCGTAATGTTTTCCGGATGATGGGATGAACAACAACGCTTTTACTTTCCAGACACTACACCCGGATACCATCATGGACGCTCTGTTTGAGCAAGGGATCCGGGTGGATTCCGGGCTTACCCCGCTTAACAGCTATGAAAACCGTGTCTATCAATTTCAGGACGAAGATCGTCGACGTTTTGTCGTCAAATTTTACCGCCCTGAACGCTGGACAGCCGATCAAATCCTCGAAGAACATCAATTTGCATTGCAGTTGGTAAACGATGAAGTGCCGGTCGCAGCGCCAGTGGTGTTCAATGGCCAGACTTTATTGAATCATCAGGGATTTTATTTCGCCGTTTTCCCAAGCGTCGGTGGTCGCCAGTTCGAAGCTGATAATATCGATCAGATGGAAGCGGTTGGTCGTTATCTGGGGCGTATGCACCAGACGGGGCGCAAACAGCTTTTTATCCATCGCCCGACCATCGGCCTGAATGAATATCTCATTGAGCCACGTAAACTGTTTGAGGACGCTACGCTGATACCTTCCGGGTTGAAAGCGGCATTCCTGAAAGCGACAGATGAGCTGATCACCGCCGTTACAGCGCACTGGCGGGAAGATTTCACCGTTCTGCGGCTACATGGTGACTGCCATGCCGGGAACATTCTCTGGCGCGATGGTCCGATGTTTGTCGATCTGGATGATGCACGTAATGGCCCGGCTATTCAGGATTTGTGGATGTTGCTGAATGGTGATAAAGCCGAGCAGCGGATGCAACTGGAAACTATTATTGAAGCTTATGAAGAATTTAGCGAGTTCGACACCGCTGAAATCGGACTGATTGAACCTTTACGCGCCATGCGTTTGGTTTATTATCTTGCCTGGCTAATGCGGCGTTGGGCTGATCCCGCGTTCCCGAAAAATTTCCCGTGGTTAACCGGGGAAGATTACTGGCTGCGACAGACGGCGACTTTTATAGAACAGGCAAAAGTTCTACAAGAACCCCCTTTGCAATTAACACCTATGTATTAATCGGAGAGAGTAGATCATGAAAAAGATTTGGCTGGCGCTGGCTGGTTTAGTTTTAGCGTTTAGCGCATCGGCGGCGCAGTATGAAGATGGTAAGCAGTACACCACCCTGGAAAAACCGGTTGCTGGCGCGCCGCAAGTGCTGGAGTTTTTCTCTTTCTTCTGTCCGCACTGCTATCAGTTTGAAGAAGTTCTGCATATTTCTGATAACGTGAAGAAAAAACTGCCGGAAGGCGTGAAGATGACTAAATACCACGTCAACTTCATGGGTGGGGATCTGGGCAAAGAACTGACTCAGGCATGGGCAGTGGCGATGGCGCTGGGCGTGGAAGACAAAGTCACGGTTCCGCTGTTTGAAGGCGTACAGAAAACCCAGACCATTCGTTCTGCATCTGATATTCGCGATGTATTTATCAACGCAGGTATTAAAGGTGAAGAGTACGACGCGGCGTGGAACAGCTTTGTGGTGAAATCTCTGGTCGCTCAGCAGGAAAAAGCCGCAGCTGACGTGCAATTGCGTGGCGTTCCGGCGATGTTTGTTAACGGCAAATATCAGCTGAACCCGCAGGGTATGGATACCAGCAATATGGATGTTTTTGTTCAGCAGTATGCTGATACAGTGAAATATCTGTTTGAGAAAAAATAATTCATTGTAAATTACATAAGGCCCGTGAATATTCACGGGCTTTTTTTATTATTTAATAAATATAAATACATTCTGATAATGCACCCTGTTACTGGACATTATTTCAGCATAAGTGGATATTCAAAGTTTTGCTGTTTTATCAGGGAATATTTATATGATACGTAAGTCAGTTACAGGTGTCATTGTTGCGTTAACCGTTATCTGGGGTGGTGGCACATGGTACACAGGTACGCAAATTCAGCCTGGTGTCGAAAAATTTATTAAAGATTTTAACGATGCTAAAAAGAAAGGTGAACATGCCTACGATATGACGTTAAGTTATAAAAATTTTGACAAAGGCTTTTTTAATTCCCGTTTTCAAATGCAAATGACATTCGATAACGGTGCACCCGATCTCAATATCAAGCCAGGCCAGAAAGTTGTATTTGATGTGGATGTTGAGCACGGTCCGTTGCCCATCACAATGTTAATGCATGGTAATGTCATCCCCGCACTGGCAGCGGCAAAAGTGAACTTAGTGAATAATGAACTGACACAACCGCTATTTATCGCCGCGAAAAATAAATCGCCCGTGGAAGCGACATTGCGATTCGCGTTTGGTGGCTCATTCTCCACGACATTAGATGTTGCCCCTGCAGAGTATGGAAAGTTTTCTTTTGGTGAGGGCCAGTTTACTTTTAATGGTGATGGTAGTTCATTGTCTAACCTGGATATTGAAGGCAAAGTCGAAGATATTGTTCTGCAATTATCACCAATGAACAAAGTAACGGCAAAAAGTTTTACCATTGATTCTCTGGCGCGATTAGAAGAAAAGAAATTTCCGGTTGGTGAAAGCGAGTCGAAATTTAATCAGATTAACATTATCAATCACGGGGAAGACGTTGCCCAAATCGATGCTTTCGTTGCAAAAACCAGGCTGGATCGCGTTAAAGACAAAGATTATATCAATGTCAATCTGACCTACGAACTTGATAAGTTAACAAAAGGGAATCAGCAACTCGGTAGTGGTGAGTGGTCATTGATTGCTGAATCTATTGATCCCTCAGCGGTGTGCCAATTTATCATCCAGTATAACATTGCGATGCAGAAGCAGCTTGCTGCACACCCTGAGTTAGCAAACGATGAAGTTGCTCTGCAAGAAGTGAATGCTGCATTGTTCAAAGAGTATTTACCGTTATTACAAAAAAGTGAGCCGACCATTAAACAACCGGTGAGATGGAAGAACGCACTCGGCGAACTAAATGCCAATCTGGATATCAGTATTGCCTACCCAGCCAAATCTTCATCATCCACAAACAAAGATATTAAATCGCTCAATTTTGATGTGAAGTTACCGCTTAATGTCGTCACAGAAACCGCAAAACAGCTTAATTTATCTGAAGGAATGGATGCGGAAAAAGCGCAAAAGCAGGCTGATAAACAAATCAGCGGGATGATGACATTAGGTCAGATGTTTCAGTTAATCACGATTGACAACAATACCGCCTCGCTGCAACTGCGTTATACACCGGGTAAAGTTGTTTTTAACGGACAGGAGATGAGCGAAGAAGAATTTATGTCTCGTGCCGGACGTTTTGCACATTAATATAATATCTCGCCTCTGCTAATTCAGAGGCGAGAAAAGCTACTTATTCTGGTGCTGCGATGACATCAATGACGTCAGAAGCCTGTCTTTTTCATGCCACAGTGAGTTCAGCCATTGCTGAAAATGGCGTTTAAAGTTTTTGTCATTGATATAGTCGCCATGCAACTCTTCAGCAATAGGTTGTAAATCCACATGCACGACAATTCTGGTCAGTTTGCCACTTAGCATATCGAAGAATGGTTGACGGTGATTATCCGGGTAACACAGCGTAACGTTGAGCAATTTATCGAATTGTTTACCCAGTACATTTAGCGCCATCGCAATACCGGCAGCTTTTGGCGGCAGAAGATTTTGAAATGTTGAGTGGGTTTGCTGGTGTTTCTCTTCAGTGAAGCGGGAACCCTCAACAAAATTCACAATAGTGGTGGGATGCAGGCGAAATTTTTCGCAGGAACGACGAGTGGTTTCTACATCTTTACCGCGTCGCTCCGGATGACGTAACAAATAAGCGCGCGAATAACGCTTCATAAACGGCATATCCAGCGCCCAACACGCCAGGCCAAGAAAAGGCACCCAGGCCAGTTGCTGTTTGAGGAAATATTTATTCATCGGAATGTGCTTACGAAACAGCACACACAGTACGACAATATCTGCCCAGCTACGGTGATTACAAATAAGCAGATACCAGTTCTTTTTACTTAACCCTTCCAGCCCGTGAACTTCCCATCGCAAATGTGGATTAAGGTGTAGTAATAGCGCCAGTCCTTCGCACCAGCAATACATCATAAAATCACAAAAACGTGAAACTTTTCGCCATATCATTGGCACAGGTAACAATAGTTTTACGATCCCGGCGATGATGATCGGGACGGAACAAAAAATGGTAACCAAAATGGTCAATACGATACTCAGCAAAAGGGTTATCGTAGCGAGTATTCTCGTCATAATTAATTTATTCAAAAAGTTAGCCATAGACAGTGCGCGAAAGAAGCGCAAGGCGCAGATTTTAGCAGAAAACGCCCCAAATAACGGATGATCCTGAAGTAGAAAAATAATTTATATCTATCCACATTAGAAGAAATCCTATTATCTCAATTATTAGGGATGGCTTTATTTTTAACTGCATGAAAAACAAAGATAAACATCATGCTGTAAAAAGCATGATAATAAATTAAAAGCGATGTAAATAATTTATGCACAAAGTTATCCACATGACGATTTGCGAGCGATCCAGAAGATCTACAAAAGATTTTCACGAAAAGCGGTGAAAAACTCATGTTTTCATCCTGTCTGTGGCATCCTTTACCCATAATCTGATAAACAGGCACGGACATTATGGTTCAGATCCCCCAAAATCCACTTATCCTTGTAGATGGTTCATCTTATCTTTATCGCGCATATCACGCGTTTCCGCCGCTGACCAACAGCGCAGGCGAGCCGACCGGTGCGATGTACGGTGTCCTCAACATGCTGCGTAGTCTAATCATGCAATATAAACCGACACATGCAGCGGTGGTCTTTGACGCCAAGGGAAAAACCTTTCGTGATGAACTGTTTGAACATTACAAATCACATCGCCCGCCAATGCCGGACGATTTGCGAGCGCAAATCGAACCCCTGCACGCAATGGTCAAGGCGATGGGACTGCCGCTGCTGGCGGTTTCTGGCGTAGAAGCGGACGACGTTATCGGTACACTGGCGCGCGAAGCCGAAAAAGCCGGGCGTCCGGTGCTGATCAGCACTGGCGATAAAGATATGGCGCAGCTGGTGACGCCAAATATTACGCTTATCAATACCATGACGAACACCATCCTCGGCCCGGAAGAAGTGGTGAATAAGTACGGCGTCCCGCCAGAACTGATCATCGACTTCCTGGCGCTGATGGGCGACTCCTCCGATAACATTCCTGGCGTACCGGGCGTGGGTGAAAAAACCGCGCAGGCACTGCTGCAGGGTCTTGGCGGGCTGGATACGCTGTATGCCGAGCCGGAAAAAATTGCTGGCCTAAGCTTCCGTGGCGCGAAAACAATGGCAGCCAAGCTCGAGCAAAACAAAGAAGTGGCTTATCTCTCTTACCAGCTGGCGACGATTAAAACCGACGTTGAACTGGAGCTGACCTGTGAACAACTGGAAGTGCAGCAACCGGCGGCTGAAGAGTTGTTGGGGCTGTTCAAAAAGTATGAGTTCAAACGCTGGACTGCTGATGTAGAGGCGGGCAAATGGTTACAGGCCAAAGGGGCTAAACCTGCCGCGAAGCCACAGGAAACGCTTGTTGTCGACGAAATGCCAGAAGTGACGGCAACGGCGATTTCTTACGATAACTACGTCACTATCCTTGATGAAGATACGCTGAAAGAATGGATTACGAAGCTGGAAAAAGCGCCGGTGTTTGCATTTGATACCGAAACTGACAGCCTCGATAACATCTCTGCCAACCTGGTGGGGCTTTCCTTTGCTATCGAGCCAGGCATAGCGGCATATATTCCGGTTGCTCATGATTATCTCGATGCGCCCGATCAAATCTCTCGCGAGCGTGCACTCGAGTTGCTAAAACCGCTACTGGAAGATGAAAAGGCGCTGAAGGTCGGGCAAAACCTGAAATACGATCGCGGTATTCTGGCGAACTACGGCATTGAGCTCCGTGGGATTGCGTTTGATACCATGCTCGAGTCCTACATTCTCAATAGCGTTGCCGGGCGTCATGATATGGACAGCCTCGCGGAACGTTGGTTGAAGCACAAAACCATCACTTTTGAAGAGATTGCCGGTAAAGGCAAAAATCAACTGACCTTTAACCAGATTGCTCTGGAAGAGGCCGGTCGCTACGCCGCCGAAGATGCAGACGTCACCTTACAATTGCATCTGAAAATGTGGCCGGATCTGCAGAAACACAAAGGGCCGTTGAACGTCTTCGAGAATATCGAAATGCCGCTTGTGCCGGTGCTTTCACGCATTGAACGTAACGGTGTGAAGATCGATCCGAAAGTTCTGCATAATCATTCTGAAGAGCTCACTCTACGTCTGGCGGAGCTGGAAAAGAAAGCGCATGAAATTGCAGGTGAAGAATTTAATCTTTCTTCGACCAAACAGTTGCAAACTATTCTTTTTGAAAAACAGGGCATTAAACCGCTGAAGAAAACGCCGGGTGGTGCGCCGTCAACGTCGGAAGAGGTGCTGGAAGAGCTGGCGCTGGACTATCCGTTACCGAAGGTGATTCTGGAGTATCGTGGTCTGGCGAAGCTGAAATCAACCTATACCGACAAACTACCGTTGATGATTAACCCGAAAACCGGGCGCGTACATACTTCTTATCACCAGGCAGTAACCGCAACGGGACGTTTATCGTCAACCGATCCTAACCTGCAAAACATTCCGGTGCGTAACGAAGAAGGTCGCCGTATCCGCCAGGCGTTTATTGCGCCAGAGGATTATGTGATTGTCTCGGCGGACTACTCGCAGATTGAACTGCGCATTATGGCGCATCTCTCGCGAGATAAAGGCCTGCTGACCGCATTCGCGGAAGGAAAAGATATTCACCGGGCAACGGCCGCAGAAGTGTTTGGTTTGCCGCTAGAAACCGTCACCAGCGAGCAACGCCGCAGCGCGAAAGCAATCAACTTTGGTCTGATTTACGGCATGAGTGCTTTCGGCCTGGCGCGCCAGTTAAACATTCCGCGCAAAGAAGCGCAGAAGTACATGGATCTTTACTTCGAACGCTATCCGGGCGTGCTGGAGTATATGGAACGTACCCGCACACAGGCGAAAGAGCAGGGCTACGTTGAAACGCTGGACGGACGCCGTCTATATTTGCCGGATATCAAGTCCAGCAACGGTGCGCGTCGTGCTGCGGCTGAACGTGCAGCAATTAACGCACCGATGCAGGGAACCGCAGCCGACATCATCAAACGGGCGATGATTGCCGTAGATGCATGGTTACAGGCCGAGCAACCGCGCGTTCGTATGATCATGCAGGTACACGATGAACTGGTATTTGAAGTTCATAAAGATGATCTCGATGTGGTATCAAAGAAAATCCATCAATTGATGGAAAACTGTACCCGTCTGGATGTACCGTTGCTGGTGGAAGTAGGAAGCGGTGAAAACTGGGATCAGGCGCACTAAGATTCGCCTGAATATGCCCTTTTTTCGTAAGTAAGCAACATAAGCTGTCACGTTTTGTGATGGCTATTAGAAATTCCTATGCAACAACTGAAAAAAAATTACAAAAAATGCTTTCTGAACTGAACAAAAAAGAGTAAAGTTATTCGCGTAGGGTACAGAGGTAAGATGTTCTATCTTTCAGACCTTTTACTTCACGTAATCGGATTTGGCTGAATTTTTTAGCCGCCCCAGTCAGTAATGACTGGGGCGTTTTTTATTGGGCGAGAGAAAAGATCTGAATTGCCTGATGCATAACGCTTATCAGATTTACGGCGTGAGTCGCAATATTTTGAAGACCCTGGCCAGACAAAGCATTTAAGCTGCATCCGGCACCGGGGAAAGAAAATTATTCGCCGTCCTGATTCTCTTCGACGGGCTGCATTTCGCTAAACCAGGTATCCAGCTTCTGACGCAGCTTATCCACACCTTGTTTCTTCAGCGAAGAGAAGGTTTCTACCTGCACATCACCATTAAATGCCAGCACCGCTTCACGCACCATATTCAATTGCGCTTTACGTGCACCGCTCGCCAGTTTGTCCGCTTTGGTCAGTAGCACCAACACGGCGATATTGCTGTCCACCGCCCACTCAATCATCTGCTGATCGAGATCTTTCAGCGGATGGCGAATATCCATCAGTACCACCAGACCTTGCAGGCTCTGACGTTTTTCGAGGTATTCGCCGAGCGCGCGCTGCCATTTGCGCTTCATCTCTTCCGGGACTTCCGCATAACCGTAGCCAGGCAAGTCAACCAGACGCTTGCCATCAGCCACTTCAAACAGGTTGATAAGCTGGGTGCGCCCTGGTGTTTTCGAGGTACGAGCCAGGCTTTTCTGGTTAGTCAGCGTGTTCAGCGCGCTGGATTTACCTGCGTTGGAACGGCCTGCAAAAGCCACTTCGATCCCGGTATCGGAAGGTAAGTGGCGAATATCAGGCGCACTCATCACAAAATGCGTCTGTTGATAATTCAAATTAGTCAAAGCGGTCGTCTCCGTCAGTCAAAGCTTTTCAGCGATTATACCTGAACCACAATAAAAGACGGATTTTTCGGGGGGCATGGTGTAAGTAAAAGCCACATGCTTTGTGAGACATTGCCGATCATCTTTATGCGAAATCGAAGAGAAAATTCTGCGATGCATGTCAAATAGGTCAAATAAATCATGTGATTAGTTTTATACAATAATCTGAAAATGAGAAAATACTGATGATAGTTTATTGTTTGTTTAGCGCAGAAGCGTAAAGTAGCACCCATAGAGCGAGGACGCTAACAGGAAGATGACTCAGGATGAGGGTCAGGAGCGCCAGGAGGCGAAGACAGAGGATTGTCAGGAAGACAAACGTCCGGAGACGTAATTAAACGGAAATGGAATCAACACGGAATGTTCTGGCTAATGGAAAAACAGGGTGTGTTGGCGGCCTGCAAGGATTGTAAGACCCGTTAAGGGTTATGAGTCAGGAAAAAAGGCGACAGAGTAATCTGTCGCCTTTTTTCTTTGCTTGCTTTCTGTTAGATTCCGCCGCAAATCTATACTGAATAAAACGGCTAAAAGACGAACTATTATGAAACCATCATCTTCAAACTCACGCAGCAAAGGTCATGCAAAAGCGCGTCGAAAAACACGCGAGGAGCTGGATCAGGAAGCTCGTGACCGTAAGCGTCAGAAAAAACGTCGTGGTCATGCGCCGGGCAGCCGCGCAGCGGGCGGAAACACCACGTCAGGCAGCAAAGGCCAGAACGCACCGAAAGATCCACGTATTGGCAGTAAAACCCCTATTCCATTGGGCGTGACTGAAAAAGTCACCAAACAGCACAAACCGAAGAGTGAGAAACCTATGCTTTCACCGCAGGCGGAGTTGGAGTTACTGGAAACGGATGAGCGTCTGGATGCGCTGCTGGAACGTCTGGAAGCAGGCGAAACCCTGAGCGCCGAAGAGCAATCCTGGGTTGATGCCAAACTGGATCGTATTGATGAGCTGATGCAGAAACTCGGCCTCTCTTATGACGACGATGAAGAAGAGGAAGAAGACGAGAAGCAAGAAGACATGATGCGTCTGCTGCGGGGCAACTAACGGATTGCCAGCGTGGGCCTTCCCGTTCTGCTGATAACCCTTCCGGTTATATGTTATCTGGTGTGGTTATTCGTTAAACTACAACGGTTGTCGCGGCGACAAAAGTGGCTGCGCAACCGGCTGATGACCCGAACCGGGCATCCGTCGGTACGCCGTAGCCGCCAGAGACGCCATCGGAAGGAGTGAGCATGTCTGTACAGCAAATCGACTGGGATCTGGCCCTGATCCAGAAATATAATTATTCCGGGCCACGATACACCTCGTACCCGACCGCGCTGGAGTTTTCAGAAGACTTTGGCGAACAGGCGTTTTTACAAGCCGTGGCGCGCTATCCTGAGCGTCCATTATCTCTCTACGTACATATCCCGTTCTGCCATAAGCTTTGTTACTTCTGCGGTTGCAATAAGATTGTCACACGCCAGCAGCACAAGGCCGATCAGTATCTGGACGCGCTGGAGCAAGAAATCGTTCATCGTGCACCGCTGTTTGCCGGGCGTCACGTTAGTCAGTTGCACTGGGGCGGCGGTACGCCGACGTATCTGAATAAAACGCAAATCAGCCGCCTGATGAAGCTGCTGCGGGAAAACTTCCAGTTCAATGCCGACGCGGAAATCTCGATCGAAGTCGATCCGCGTGAAATCGAACTGGATGTACTCGATCATTTACGCGCCGAAGGTTTTAACCGTCTGAGCATGGGCGTGCAGGACTTCAACAAAGAAGTACAGCGTCTGGTCAATCGCGAGCAGGATGAAGAGTTCATCTTTGCGCTGCTTAACCATGCGCGTGAGATTGGCTTTACCTCCACCAACATTGACCTGATTTACGGCCTGCCGAAACAGACGCCGGAGAGTTTCGCTTTTACCCTGAAACGCGTAGCGGAACTGAACCCCGATCGTCTGAGTGTCTTTAACTACGCGCATCTGCCGACCATTTTTGCTGCTCAGCGTAAAATCAAAGATGCTGACCTGCCGAGCCCGCAACAGAAACTCGATATTCTGCAAGAAACCATCGCCTTCCTGACGCAATCGGGCTATCAGTTTATTGGTATGGATCACTTTGCCCGCCCGGATGACGAGCTGGCTGTGGCTCAGCGTGAAGGCGTGCTTCATCGTAACTTCCAGGGCTACACCACCCAGGGGGATACCGACCTGCTGGGGATGGGCGTTTCAGCCATCAGCATGATTGGCGACTGCTACGCGCAAAACCAGAAAGAGTTGAAGCAGTACTATCAGCAGGTGGATGAACAAGGTAATGCGCTGTGGCGCGGTATTGCATTAACGCGCGATGACTGTATTCGCCGCGATGTGATTAAGTCGCTTATCTGCAATTTCCGTCTGGATTACGCCCCCGTTGAACAACAGTGGGATTTGCACTTCGCTGATTACTTTGCGGAAGATCTCAAGCTTCTCGCCCCGTTAGCAAAAGATGGGCTGGTGGATGTCAATGAGAAGGGGATTCAGGTGACGGCGAAAGGCCGCTTGCTGATCCGCAACATTTGCATGTGCTTCGATACTTATCTGCGCCAGAAAGCGCGGATGCAGCAGTTCTCACGGGTGATTTAAATAGTGAATGGCGCTTCGTTTACAAGTTAGAAAACGAAAGCGCCATCAATGTGCTGAGAACAAGGTTGCCTGATGCGCTACGCTTATCAGGTCTACAAAACCTGTTTTTGTAGGCCGGACAAGGCGTTCACGTCGCATCCGGCATAAACAATGAGCTTCAGCTAAACAGCCCAATCATCGCGACACACAGGATGGCCGCAACGGCAGTTTGCGGTGTGTGGCTATCAACTGCGCCACTCGATACCAGATTAATTATTGATTCCAGCATAATGACTTCCCCCGTTTTCCGGGCAAGATCATACTGAACTTATCGGAACAGTAAAGCGCAAAATAACAGCAATTTGCGCTCAATAATCAATCTTTACACACCAGCCGTGAATCACTCCATCCCCAACTCTTTTAACTTACGTGTCAGGGTGTTACGTCCCCAACCAAGCAGTCGCGCTGCTTCCTGTTTATGTCCCTGCGTATGTCGCAATGCGGTGGTCAGTAACGTCCGCTCCAGCTCTGGCTGCGCTTCAGAAAGCAGGTTTTGATGACCGGAACGCAGCGCCCGATCTGCCCACTGTGCTAACAATGTTGCCCAACTGTCCGGTTGCATAGTGGAAGGACTTTCCGGTACGGTTGATTCAAACAGTTCGCTTGGCAAATCCTGAATCAACACTTCCTGTCCGGCGGCCATCACCGTTAACCAGCGGCAGGTGTTTTCCAGTTGGCGCACGTTCCCCGGCCACGCCAGACGCGTCAGGGCGGCTTCGGTTTCCGGATGCAGCAACTTCGCTTCTACGCCCAATTCGCGCGCGGCAACCTGTAAAAAATGGCGCGCCAGGCGGGGAATATCTTCCCGACGCTCGCGCAGTGGTGGCAGATGAACACGGATAACGTTCAGGCGGTGGAAAAGATCCTCACGGAACTTGCCTTCCTGCACCCGCTGTTCGAGATTCTGGTGAGTCGCGGCAATAATACGCACATCCACTTTCACCGGCGCATAGCCGCCAACGCGGTAAAACTGACCGTCTGCCAGCACGCGCAGCAAACGCGTCTGCACATCCAGCGGCATATCGCCAATTTCGTCGAGAAATAACGTACCGCCATCGGCCTGTTCAAAACGCCCCTGGCGAACGGTATTGGCACCAGTAAACGCGCCTTTTTCGTGACCAAACAGTTCTGATTCGATCAAATCTTTTGGGATAGCCGCCATATTCAGCGCGATAAACGGCGCTTTGGCTCGCGGGCTGTGGCGATGCAGGGCATGAGCGACCAGCTCTTTACCGGTGCCGGACTCACCATTGATCAACACGCTAATCGAAGAACGCGAAAGCCGACCAATAATTCGGAACACGTCCTGCATGGCTGGTGCTTCGCCGATGATATCGGTTGTTGGGCCGTTAAGCTGAATATTGCGTGGCTGCTGCTGTTCCTGGTAATGGCTGATGGCGCGCTCAACCAGCGCCACGGCTTCGTCGATATCAAACGGTTTGGGCAGATAATCAAACGCCCCTTGTTGATAGGCGCTAACGGCGGCATCCAGATCCGAGTGCGCGGTCATAATGATGACCGGAAGCATCGGATGGCGCTGTTTAATCTGTTTGAGCAGCGCCAGCCCGTCCATTCCGGGCATACGGATATCTGAAAGCAGCACATCCGGCGTTTTGCTCGCCAGCGCCTCCAGCACCTCCGCGCCGTTCTCAAACGTCGTACAAGTTAAACCCGCCCCAGCGAGCGCACGTTCAAGCACCCAACGGATGGAACTATCGTCATCGACTACCCAGACTATCCCTCGTTGCATAAACGTCACCTTTATTTCCTGATAGGCAGGTAAACCGAGAACTCGGTATGACCTGGCCAACTGGTAAATTCAATTTTGCCTGAATGCTGATCAATCAAATTACGGGCGATGGATAAGCCAAGCCCGGTGCCGCCTTCGCGACCGCTGACCATCGGGTAAAACAGAGTATCCTGCAAATGAGGCGGAATGCCTGGCCCGTTGTCTTCTACATCGATCCGCGCTGCCAGCCGATAACGCTCACTGTGCAAGGTCAGTTGAAACGCGGTGCGGGTACGCAGAATAATTTCGCCGCCTTCCGGTCCCAGTGCCTGTAACGCATTGCGCACAATATTCAGCAATACCTGTTCAATTTGATCCGGATCGTGCGCCAGTTCCGGCAGGCTGGGGTCGTAATCACGAATCAACCGCACGTTACCCGGCAGTTCCATCGACACCAGCGCCACCACGCGTTCTGCCACCTTGTGAATACTTTCGGTAACACGTGTGCCAGGCAGTTGCGGCCCCAACAGACGGTCGACCAGATTACGTAATCTGTCCGCCTGCTCGATAATCACTTTGGTATATTCGAGTAGTGACGGGTCAGGTAATGCTTTGCTGAGCAGCTGCGCCGCGCCACGTAAACCGCCAAGCGGATTTTTAATCTCATGCGCCAGGCCGCGTACCAAATCGCGGGCAGCTACCTGCTGGGCGTGCTGTAGCTGTTCCTGACTTAAGCGGCGCTGATTATCCATTGGTGCCATCTCCAGCAGGATCATGCCATCTGGCATACGCTGAGCCGTCACAGAAAGGATATGTGAGCGCCCGTCAATCACCAGCGTCACTTCGTTATCGGTAAACCCTTGCCCCGCCTCCAGACTTTCTTGCATCAACTCGATATTTAATGAGAAGTAGCTCAACAGTTCCGGTAACGGCGTACCGAACAATTTGCGGGAGCTTTGGGCGAGCAGTTGTTGCGCGGCGGGGTTGGCGTAATGTATCGCCAGATTGTCATCAATTAACAAAATACTGTTAATCAGCGAGTTGAGGATCTGCCCAGCATCGGGCTGCGTGCCTGTTGCCATAAAGCAGTCTCCTGAACAGGTTGCACCATTTTAGTGCATTATAGCTTTTTACGGATAAAAAGCGCGAAGCATCAGAGAAATGACGGAGAAAAAAGCCCATGCAGAGATGGGCTGAAAGTTTCCACGGCAACTAAATCCCGGCGTTGTTCGCGCCGGGTAGTACAACTTCAACTATTAGACACTGTAGTACAGCTCAAACTCTACCGGATGCGGAGTCATACGCACGCGGTCATTTTCTTCGCGACGTAGAGCGATGTACGCATCGATCGCTTCATCCGTGAACACGCCACCGGCTTTCAGGAACTCGCGGTCCAGATCCAGTTCGTTCAGTGCTTCTTCCAGAGAGCCTGCAACTTGTGGGATCTCTTTCGCTTCTTCTGGCGGCAGGTCATACAGGTTTTTGTCCATGGCTTCGCCCGGATGGATCTTGTTCTTGATACCATCAAGACCGGCCATCAGCAGGGCAGCAAAGCACAGGTACGGGTTAGCCGCCGGGTCCGGGAAACGTACTTCGATACGACGTGCTTTCGGAGAAGAAACCACCGGAATACGGATAGACGCAGAACGGTTACGTGCAGAGTAAGCCAGCATTACCGGTGCTTCGTAGCCCGGGACCAGACGCTTATAAGAGTTGGTGGTCGGGTTTGCCAAGGCGTTAATCGCTTTAGCGTGTTTGATTACGCCGCCAATGTAGTACAGCGCCTGCTCAGACAGACCTGCGTATTTATCGCCCGCGAACAGGTTAACGCCGTTTTTAGACAGCGACATGTGGCAGTGCATACCGGAGCCGTTATCACCGAACATCGGTTTTGGCATAAAGGTCGCAGTTTTACCGAAGCGATGCGCTACGTTGTGCACAACATATTTGTAGATCTGAATTTCGTCAGCTTTTTTGGTCATGGTATTGAAGCGGGTAGCCACTTCGTTCTGACCAGCAGTCGCTACTTCGTGGTGATGGGCTTCAACCACCAGACCCATCTGTTCCATCACCAGACACATTTCAGAACGAATATCCTGAGCAGAGTCTACCGGTGGAACCGGGAAGTAACCGCCTTTCACTGCCGGACGGTGACCTTTGTTACCACCTTCGTATTGGGTGGAGGAGTTCCATGCGCCTTCGATATCGTCGATAGCAACGTGAGAACCGGAGATAGAAGATCCGAAACGGATGTCATCGAACAGGAAAAATTCTGGTTCTGGCCCGAACAGTACGGTGTCGGCAATGCCAGTAGAGCGCAGGTAATCTTCGGCGCGTTTCGCGATGGAGCGCGGGTCACGGTCATAGCCTTGCAGGGTGCCAGGTTCAAGGATGTCGCAACGGATAATCAGGGTAGAGTCGGCGAAGAACGGGTCAATCACTGCGGTGGATGCGTCTGGCATCAGCACCATGTCGGATTCGTTAATGCCTTTCCAGCCGCCAATCGAGGAGCCGTCAAACATTTTGCCTTCTTCGAAGAATTCAGCATTCACCTGATGAGCAGGGATAGTGACGTGCTGTTCTTTACCTTTGGTATCGGTGAAGCGCAAATCAACAAACTTCACTTCGTGCTCGTTCAGCATCGTCAGTACGTGTTCAGCGGACATACTTTAACTCTCCTGGATTGGTCATTGTCGTCGTGGTAACGAAATCTGCAATTATTTTGGCCGTGTCGCCGTAAAAAAGATAAAGCGAAATCTGTGCCAACTTTTAAATTGCCCCTAAAAGGCGTTATCATGCTTAACATCGTGCAAAAGGGCTGCACCGTGATGTGAATGTTGCACCAATATAGTGCTTCAATGGAAACATTAAGCACCATGTTGGTGCAATGACCTTTGGATAACCCTTTTTATGCTCCGTGAAAGCGATCACAAAGGGACTCTGCAATACTTGTTTGCGGAGGATGTTTGTGATCCTGTTTTGTAGTGCGATTAATCCGTGTACAATAACGCGCTATTTCTAATGCCTGAGGCAAAGTTGTGATCGAAAAATTGCGTAATATCGCCATCATCGCGCACGTCGACCATGGTAAAACCACCCTGGTAGACAAGCTGCTCCAACAATCCGGTACGTTCGACTCTCGTGCCGAAACCCAAGAGCGCGTGATGGACTCCAACGATTTGGAGAAAGAGCGTGGGATTACCATCCTCGCGAAAAACACCGCTATCAAATGGAATGATTACCGTATCAACATCGTTGATACCCCGGGGCACGCCGACTTCGGTGGTGAAGTTGAACGTGTAATGTCCATGGTAGACTCAGTGCTGCTGGTGGTTGACGCATTTGACGGCCCGATGCCGCAAACGCGTTTCGTAACCAAAAAAGCGTTTGCTTACGGCCTGAAGCCGATTGTTGTTATCAACAAAGTTGACCGCCCAGGCGCGCGTCCTGACTGGGTTGTGGATCAGGTATTTGACCTGTTCGTTAACCTCGACGCGACCGACGAGCAGCTGGACTTCCCGATCGTTTACGCTTCTGCGCTGAACGGCATCGCGGGTCTGGATCACGAAGATATGGCGGAAGACATGACCCCGCTGTACCAGGCGATTGTTGACCACGTTCCTGCGCCGGACGTTGACCTTGACGGTCCGTTCCAGATGCAGATTTCTCAGCTCGATTACAACAGCTATGTTGGCGTTATCGGCATTGGCCGCATCAAGCGCGGTAAAGTGAAGCCGAACCAGCAGGTTACTATCATCGATAGCGAAGGCAAAACCCGTAACGCGAAAGTCGGTAAAGTGCTGGGCCATCTCGGTCTGGAGCGTATCGAAACCGATCTGGCGGAAGCTGGCGATATCGTGGCGATCACAGGCCTTGGCGAGCTGAACATTTCAGACACCGTTTGCGACACGCAAAACGTTGAAGCATTGCCGGCACTCTCCGTTGATGAGCCGACCGTTTCCATGTTCTTCTGCGTTAACACCTCTCCGTTCTGCGGTAAAGAAGGTAAGTTCGTAACGTCTCGTCAGATTCTGGATCGTCTGAACAAAGAACTGGTACACAACGTTGCGCTGCGTGTAGAAGAAACCGAAGACGCCGATGCGTTCCGCGTTTCTGGTCGTGGCGAACTGCACCTGTCTGTTCTTATTGAGAACATGCGTCGTGAAGGTTTCGAACTGGCGGTATCCCGTCCGAAAGTTATCTTCCGTGAAATCGACGGTCGTAAACAAGAGCCGTTCGAAAACGTGACTCTGGACGTTGAAGAACAGCATCAGGGTTCTGTAATGCAGGCGCTGGGCGAGCGTAAAGGCGAGCTGAAAAACATGAATCCAGACGGTAAAGGCCGCGTACGTCTCGACTACGTGATCCCAAGCCGTGGTCTGATTGGCTTCCGTTCTGAGTTCATGACCATGACTTCCGGTACGGGTCTGCTGTACTCAACCTTCAGCCACTACGACGACGTACGTCCGGGTGAAGTGGGTCAGCGTCAGAACGGCGTACTGATCTCTAACGGCCAGGGTAAAGCGGTAGCGTTCGCGCTGTTTGGTCTGCAGGATCGCGGTAAGCTGTTCCTCGGTCACGGTGCAGAAGTTTACGAAGGTCAGATTATCGGTATTCACAGCCGTTCTAACGACCTGACTGTAAACTGCCTGACCGGTAAGAAACTGACCAACATGCGTGCTTCCGGTACTGACGAAGCCGTTGTTCTGGTTCCGCCTATCCGCATGACTCTGGAACAAGCTCTGGAGTTCATCGATGATGACGAACTGGTAGAAGTTACTCCGACCTCTATCCGTATTCGTAAACGTCACCTGACGGAAAACGATCGTCGCCGCGCGAACCGTGGTCCAAAAGAAGATTAATTTTTCTTTTTAGTCGTGAAAAACCTGCCAGTGATGGCAGGTTTTTTTTTGCCTTTGCAGGTCTGATAAGATGCGTCAGCATCGCATCAGGCATTATCGAAAGCCCTGCACACGGAGAAAATCCGCAATCGCGTCAGTGTTGTTGTGACCAATAACACTTTCAGCACAGGCACTCGCCATTACCCATCGCAATGCCTTTCCCAGCCATCCTCAAAATAAAGGCTATGATTTCATCCAGCGCGATGCACCTGGGTTAACCCGCTTACCCAGGCACCTGACGCAATAAATCTAACGCCGGAATTTGTGACGCCAGATAAGCCGCTGGTCATAGAAACTCGTCGGCCATTTACGCCTGAATCTTAACCATTCATCTATTGTGAAAAAGCCAGTGAAATTACTCTGCTTTTTCGCAATCAGCGTCACAAGATTACCCATATTGCCACATAGCCAAACCCCTCCTTTCCCGCTACAGTTAATTTCCTGTGGCGAGAAAGGAGGCAAAAATGCTCTATATCTTTGATTTAGGTAATGTGATTGTCGATATCGACTTTAACCGTGTGCTGGGAGCCTGGAGCGATTTAACGCGTGTTCCGCTGGCATCGCTTAAGAAGAGTTTTCATATGGGGGAGGCGTTTCATCAGCATGAACGTGGGGAAATTAGCGATGAAGCGTTCGCAGAGGCGCTGTGCCATGAGATGGCCTTACCGCTAAGCTACGAGCAGTTCTCCCACGGCTGGCAGGCAGTGTTTGTCGCGCTGCGCCCGGAAGTGATCGATATCATGCATAAACTGCGTGAACAGGGGCATCGCGTGGTGGTGCTTTCCAATACTAACCGCCTGCATACCACTTTCTGGCCGGAGGAATACCCGGAAATCCGCAACGCTGCCGACCATATCTATCTGTCGCAAGATTTAGGTATGCGCAAACCGGAAGCGCGAATTTACCAGCATGTTTTACAGGCAGAAGGTTTTTCACCAGATGAGACGGTCTTTTTCGATGACAACGCCGATAATATAGAAGGGGCTAATCAGCTAGGCATTACCAGCATTCTGGTGAAAGATAAAACCACCATCCCGGACTATTTCGCGAAGGTGTTATGCTAAAAACCATCCATGAAAAAGCCAGGCATCGTACCCGTCCGCTATGGGCCTGGCTGAAACTACTCTGGCAACGCATTAATGAGGACAACATGACAACCCTGGCAGGTAACCTTGCCTATGTGTCGTTGCTCTCATTAGTGCCGCTGGTTGCCGTTGTTTTTGCGCTTTTCGCCGCTTTTCCCATGTTTTCCGACGTCAGCATTCAGTTGCGTCACTTTATTTTCGCCAACTTTCTGCCTGCCACCGGCGATGTTATCCAGCAATATATCGAACAGTTTGTTGCCAATTCCAACAAGATGACCGCCGTCGGGGCATGTGGCCTGATCGTCACGGCGTTATTGCTGATGTACTCCATCGATAGCGCACTTAACGCCATCTGGCGCAGTAAACGGGTGCGTCCCAAAATTTACTCGTTTGCCGTGTACTGGATGATTTTGACGTTAGGGCCGCTGCTGGCAGGAGCCAGTCTGGCGATCAGCTCCTATCTGCTCTCCCTGCGCTGGGCGAGCGATCTCAATACTGTTATCGATAATGTGCTGCGTATTTTTCCGCTGCTGTTGTCGTGGATCTCCTTCTGGCTGCTGTACAGCATTGTTCCTACCATCCGCGTACCTAACCGCGACGCTATTGTCGGCGCGTTTTTCGCTGCGCTCCTGTTCGAAGCAGGAAAGAAAGGTTTCGCGCTTTATATCACCATGTTCCCGTCATATCAGCTCATTTACGGTGTGCTGGCGGTGATCCCCATTCTCTTTGTCTGGGTCTACTGGACATGGTGTATCGTCTTGCTTGGCGCGGAAATTACTGTCACTCTCGGGGAATACCGCAAACTAAAACAAGCAGCTGAACAAGAAGAAGACGACGAACCATGATTGCATTAATTCAACGCGTAACCCGTGCCAGCGTCACCGTGGAGGGAGAAGTGACGGGCGAAATTGGCGCGGGACTTTTGGTGTTATTGGGTGTCGAAAAGGATGACGACGAACAGAAAGCAAATCGTCTGTGCGAGCGTGTGCTCGGCTACCGCATCTTTAGCGATGCCGAAGGCAAGATGAATCTCAACGTGCAACAGGCGGGCGGCAGTGTACTGGTGGTTTCCCAGTTTACCCTCGCCGCAGATACCGAACGGGGGATGCGCCCAAGTTTCTCCAAAGGCGCATCACCGGATCGCGCAGAGGCGTTATATGACTATTTCGTCGAACGCTGCCGCCAGCAAGAGATGAACACGCAAACAGGACGCTTCGCTGCGGATATGCAGGTATCGCTGGTCAATGATGGCCCCGTGACATTCTGGTTGCAGGTATGAGCCAGCTTCCAGGGTTGTCACGGGAAACAAGAGAGAGTATCGCTATGTATCACCTTCGGGTTCCACAAACAGAAGAAGAATTAGAGCGTTACTATCAGTTTCGCTGGGAGATGTTGCGTAAACCCCTGCATCAACCGAAAGGTTCTGAACGCGACGCATGGGACGCGATGGCGCATCACCAGATGGTCGTCGATGAGCAGGGGAATCTGGTGGCGGTAGGGCGGCTGTATATCAATGCCGATAACGAAGCCTCCATCCGTTTTATGGCGGTACATCCGGACGTGCAGGACAAAGGGTTGGGGACGCTGATGGCGATGACGCTTGAGTCGGTGGCGCGTCAGGAAGGCGTTAAGCGCGTGACCTGTAGCGCCCGCGAAGATGCGGTGGAGTTTTTCGCCAAGCTGGGGTTTGTGAATCAGGGAGAAATCACCACACCAACTACCACGCCCATTCGTCATTTTTTGATGATTAAACCTGTCGCTACTCTGGATGATATTTTGCATCGCGGCGACTGGTGCGCACAGCTCCAGCAGGCGTGGTATGAACACATCCCATTAAGTGAAAAAATGGGCGTGCGTATTCAGCAATATACTGGGCAAAAATTTATCACCACCATGCCGGAAACCGGCAATCAGAATCCGCATCATACGTTATTTGCCGGGAGTTTATTCTCGCTGGCAACACTCACCGGTTGGGGGCTTATCTGGCTGATGCTGCGTGAACGCCATCTCGGCGGAACGATTATTCTGGCTGACGCGCATATTCGTTACAGCAAGCCGATTAGCGGTAAACCTCATGCGGTAGCCGACCTCGGTGCGTTAAGTGGCGATCTCGACCGTCTGGCGCGCGGGCGTAAAGCGCGGGTGCAAATGCAGGTTGAAATCTTTGGCGACGAGACGCCTGGTGCGGTGTTTGAAGGGACGTATATCGTTCTTCCCGCTAAGCCATTTGGCCCGTATGAAGAGGGCGGGAACGAAGAAGAGTAGGGTGGACGTTTTAATTAAAGATCGGTTGGTGGCGGCACTGACCGGTCAGTTACGGATGATTAATTTCACCTTAATCTCCGGTGCTGTAAAGAAGCTGACTTTTTTCGGGTACACCACCTGGATGATGCAAATGAAGACCCAATCAAAAAAATATTCTTGAATATAATATATTCATAACACCCATAACTCATCCTTATTATTTATTGTCGCTTTTCTGTGGGAGTGTCCCCGCCTAATTAAGAGTAATAAATTATTCTGGGCGATAACTAAGCCATTTTTGAGTAACAATTAAAATAATTGCAACTGTTGTATTATTTCTGGAAAACGTCTCGCAAAAACAAAACCGTATGAAAAAATAAGCTTTCGTCAGTTAATTTTTCGGCGTAATTTTCGCACATACATTAATGAGTAATTTATGTAAGGTGGTGAAAATGGCGATGAATACGGTTTTTCTTCATTTATCAGAAGAGGCAATTAAACGGCTGAATAAGCTCAGGGGCTGGCGTAAGGTTTCGCGATCTGCAATTTTACGCGAAGCGGTAGAGCAATATCTGGAGCGTCAGCAATTTCCGGTGCGTAGGGTAAAAGGCGGCAAGCAAAGGAGTGAGGCAGTAGGTGTTGAAGAATAGTGTAAGCTGCGCGAGGAATGGTAATGGCAAAAATGATACCAATCAGAATACTGAAAAGTGCGCGTTGTTCATACCGGATGCGGCTTGCACGCCTTATTCGACCTACAAAATCATGCCAATTCAATATATTGCAGTTTTTGGGGTAGGCCTGATAAGCGTAGCGCATCAGGCAATCTTACGTTTGTCATCAGTGACATACCAATAACCTTATCGATGTGTTGCTGGGAAAATTGAGACCAAACAGGCACTGACAGCATGGACTTGAATTGGTAACGCGGAATACGAGAGATGGTGTATCACACCCTATGAGCTGTAATCCGGGCGACCTGCGCCACCCGGAAAACGTCAGAGATTACTCCCCTTCACCTGGAAACAGGAACGGGTTGATGGAACTACGGGCATAGCCTTCTTGCTCCATTCGCGCGTCCAGTACCAGAGAGGCGAGGTCATCTACCACGGCTTCAACTTTCGGCTCTTTTTCCTGATAAAGAATCTTCAGGTAAGTGCCACAGTCATCGCAGCTTTCGGCTTTAATCGCGGCCTGTTCGTCATCCAGCGACCAGTAATGCAGTTTGCCGCTCTGCTCGCAGTTGCTGCATTTTACGCGCACCACGTGCCATTCGGTTTCGCACAGGTTGCAGTGCAGATAACGCAGACCCTGAGTGGTGCCAATTTGCACCATGCTGGACACCGGCATAGAACCACAAACCGGGCAATATTGACGTTGTTCGCCGTATTCTGCGCGGGCTTTGCCGGGGATCAGGTTAGCCATTTGCGCCCAGTAGAGCGACAGCGCGGCCCAGATAAACGGTGCTTTATCGCTGCTGACGGAGGAGAAATCAGAGGCAAACAGCGCGCTGGCCATATCTTCCAGCTCCTGGGTTGATGCCTTCTCCAGATTCTCAATCACGGCCAGCGCCGGACCGCTCATTTCAGGTTTCAGCTCGGCAATCAGCGCCATCAACAGTTTTTGCCAGTGCTTATCGCGCGGCAGAACGTGAATATCCAGCGGTGGCTTGCCTTGTGCGCTGGCTTCTTTAATGCGTGCAGTCAGATCCATCTCCAGCGGATGGTCGTACAGCACCACTTCCTGGGCGTGGGCGATAAGCGCAGCAAAGCGCAGGTAATCACCCAGCGGATTATTTTCTGCCAGTTCGCGCAGACGCTCGGCGCGGCGGTTGTACAAATTTTTGAGCCGAGGGAACAATAACGGCGGAATCATATCCGCCGTACGTTTCTCGCTCGAACCCAGCTCATCTTGCGGGATTATGCGAATACTCATTCAGCTTTCTTTTCCGTTGTCTTGCGGACTTCACGATACCAGCGTGGATGGTGTTTCTTCGCCCATGCGCTGGTAACCCATCCTTCCACCATGGCGGTAATCGTGCCTTTCACCCAAAGGGCGGCGTAGATATGCACCATGATAACCACAATTAACGCTACTGCGGCAAATGAATGCAGCATTAACGCGAATCGGATCACCGGGATTGAGAAAGCAGGCGCAAAATAAGGACGCCAGATAATCACACCGCTCACCAGCAGCAGAACCAGGAAAATAATCGCTGCCCAGAAAACGCATTTCTGACCGAAGTTATAACGCCCGGTGTCACCTACTTCCTCGTTGACGACGATCTTACGAATATTCTTCGCCCAAAAGATATCATCCCGATTGATTAGGTTGTGATGCCAGTAACGGAAAAACATGATGATGAACGAGGCAAACATAACCACGCCGACAAACGGGTGCAGAATTCGCGCCAGCTGCGGTGTGCCCATGATTTGCATCAACCAGTTGAAGGATGGGAACAAAAAGCCCAGCCCACTCACCGCCGCCAGGATGAAGCAGAAGGCGGTTACCCAGTGGTTGATACGTTCCGGCGCGGTGTAGCGCACGATGGTGTCACGTCGTTTCATTTGCGCTCCTCGTCTTTCTCTTCGTGCAGATTGTTCTCTTCCTCATCCGCACGGTTCGGGCCGACACCCACGTAGTGGAAGATACTGGCCGCAAAGGTAGCCGCAAAGCCAACAGCCGCGAGCGGTTTCCAGATGCCTTTCCAGAATTTCACTGTTTCGCTGATTTCCGGGTTCTCCGGCAAGCCATGATACAGATTCGGCTTGTCAGCATGGTGCAGCACGTACATAACGTGTGTACCACCGACGCCAGCCGGATCGTACAGACCCGCATTGTCGTAACCACGGGTTTTCAGCTCAGCCACACGCTCGCTCGCCAGCGTTTTCATCGACTCTTTCGTACCGAAGTGAATCGCGCCCGTCGGGCAGGTCTTCACACAGGCCGGTTCTTGCCCAACCACCACGCGGTCAACGCATAGCGTACATTTGTAGACGCGGTTGTCTTCCGGGTTGAGGCGCGGAATATCGAACGGACAGCCCGCAATGCAATAACCGCAGCCAATGCACTGCTCGGACTGGAAGTCGACGATGCCGTTGGCATACTGAATAATTGCACCTTCCGCCGGACACGCTTTCAGGCAGCCCGGATCGGAACAGTGCATACAGCCGTCTTTGCGGATCAGCCATTCCAGTTTGTCATTCTGCTCCACTTCCGAGAAGCGCATTACCGTCCACGATTTGGCGCTTAAATCATTGGGGTTATCGTACACCCCAATGTTATTGCCGACGGTATCGCGAATGTCGTTCCACTCTGAACACGCCACCTGACAGGCTTTACAGCCGATACAGGTGGTAACGTCGATGAGTTTCGCCACTTCTTCCTGGAAGTCCCGCGCCTGAGGCGCGGGGGTCAGACCGTTAGTCGCGGAACGACGAATGATATCTTGAGATTGATAAGCCATATGTCGTCTCCGTTACACCTTTTCCACATTCACAAGGAAGGACTTAAACTCCGGCGTCTGCGTGTTCGCATCACCGACGAATGGCGTCAACGTATTGGCAATAAAGCCTTTTTTCGCCACGCCTTCATAGCCCCAGTGAATCGGAATACCGATGGTATCGATATCTTTGCCGTTCGCTTTCAGCGTGCGAATACGTTTGGTCACCACCGCTTTGGCTTTGATATAGCCACGGTTGGAGGAGACTTTCACGGTATCGCCCTGAGCAATGCCAAGTTTATTCGCCAGCGACTCACCGATTTCCACAAACTGCTCTGGTTGCAAAATCGCGTTCAACAGCGCGTGTTTGGTCCAGTAGTGGAAGTGCTCGGTCAGACGATAGGTGGTTCCGACATACGGGAACTTATCGGCTTTACCCAATGCTTCAGCGTCATCTTTAAAGATACGCGCAGCCGGATTCGAGATAACGTTTGGATGCAGCGGGTTAGTCCCCAGCGGCGTTTCAAACGGCTCGTAGTGTTCCGGGAACGGACCTTCCGCCATCTTATCGAGAGCAAACAGACGCCCCATGCCTTCCTGCTGCATGATAAACGGCCCAACGCCGCTGCCCGGAGGCGCTGCGCTGTAGTCCGGAATATCCCAGCCGGTCCACTTGGTGCCGTCCCATTTCAGCAACTGACGCTTCGGATCCCACGGGTTACCCTGCGGGTCTGCGGAGGCGCGGTTATACAGGATGCGGCGGTTAAGCGGCCATGCCCATGCCCAGCCCAGCGTGTTACCGAGGCCAGACGGATCGGCGTTATCTCGGCGTGCCATCTGGTTGCCTTCCGGCGTCCAGCTACCGGCGAAAATCCAGCAGCCACAGGAAGTCGTACCATCATCGCGCAGTTGGGCGAACGAACTAAGTTGTTGGCCTTTCTTGACGATAACCGCACCGGTTGCTGGATCGGTAATATCGGCCAGCGCCTTACCGTTGCTCTCCATCGCCACTTCTTCTGAAGATGGCTCATGCGGAATGGCGTAGTTCCAGGTCATGTTCAGTACCTGATCCGGGTTCGCGCCACCCTGTTCGGCATACATCTTGCGCAAGCGCAGGAAGATACCGGAGAGGATCTCGCCGTCGGTCAGTGCAATCCCTGGGGCGTCCGCACCTTTCCAGTGCCACTGCAACCAGCGACCGGAGTTAACGATAGAACCGTTCTCTTCCGCGAAGCAGGTCGATGGCAGGCGGAACACTTCGGTTTGGATCTTCGACGAATCAACTTCGTTCAGCTCACCGTGGTTCTGCCAGAAGTTAGAGGTTTCAGTGTTCAGCGGGTCGATGGTGACGAGGAACTTCAGTTTCGACAGACAACCGATCACTTTGTTTTTGTTCGGGAATGAGGCAACAGGGTTAAAGCCCTGGCAGATATAGCCATTGACCTTGCCCTCTTTCATCATCTCGAAGTATTGCAGGACGTCGTAACCTTTATCCCACTTCGGCAACCAGTCAAAGCCCCAGCTATTTTCCGCCGTCGCTTTATCACCAAAGAAGGCCTTCATCATTGAGACGAAGAATTTCGGATAGTTGCCCCAGTAGTTTACCTGGCCTTCCAGCAGCGGTTTCGGCGTGTTGGCGGTAAGGTAAGTTTGCAGGTCGGTCTGCTTCTCGCTTGGCAGCGTCATGTAACCCGGCAGGCTCTGCGACAGCAGCCCCAGATCCGTCAGCCCCTGAATGTTGGAGTGACCGCGCAGGGCGTTAACGCCGCCACCTGCCATCCCCATGTTGCCGAGCAGCAGCTGGATCATCGCCATGGTACGGATGTTCTGCGCACCAACGGAGTGTTGCGTCCAGCCGAGCGCGTAGAGGAACGAGGCGGTTTTATCGTGTGCACTGGTTTCGGCGATGTATTCGCAGACTTTCAGGAACGCGTCTTTTGGCGTACCACAGATGTTTTCAACCACATCTGGCGTATAACGGGAAACGTGCTGTTTCAGCAAGTTCCACACGCAGCGTGGATGTTGCAGCGTGGTATCGCGTTTGGCGAAGCCGTTTTCGTCCAGTTCGTAAGTCCAGGAGGATTTATCGTACTTGCGTTTTTCCGCGTCGTAGCCGGTGAACAGGCCATCTTCAAAGCCGTAATCTTCACGCACGATCAAGCTGGCGTTGGTATAGGCTTCGGTGTATTCGCGGTTGAATTTTTCATTGTTCAGCAGGTACAGCAATACGCCTGACAGGAAAGCAATGTCAGTACCGGAACGAATAGGGGCATAGTAGTCAGCCACCGCCGCCGTACGCGTAAAGCGAGGATCAATCACAATTAGCTTCGCGCCGTTGTGAATTTTGGCTTCCATCGCCCAGCGGAATCCTACCGGGTGAGCTTCAGCGGCATTACCGCCCATCACCACGACGAGGTTGGCGTTCTTGATGTCGACCCAGTGGTTGGTCATCGCACCGCGACCAAATGTTGGAGCAAGACTTGCTACCGTTGGTCCGTGTCAGACACGCGCCTGGTTGTCGACCGCGAGCATACCCAGCGCGCGGGAGAATTTTTGCGTTAAATAGCCGGTTTCGTTACTCGACGCGGAAGCACACAGCATCCCGGTGGAGAGCCAGCGGTTAACAGTCACGCCTTCGGCGTTTTGCGCAATGTAGTTCGCATCGCGGTCTTCTTTCATCAGTTTGGCGATGCGATCAAACGCCTCTTCCCAACTGATTTGCTGCCATTTATCAGAACCAGGCGCACGGTATTCCGGGAACTTCAGACGGCTTTCGGAGTGGATGAAATCCACCAGGCCAGCGCCTTTCGGACAAAGTGCACCACGGTTGACCGGGTGATCCGGATCGCCTTCGATATGGAAGATAGATGCTTTGGCGTTTTTTGCTCCGTCACCGAGGCTGTACATCAACAGCCCGCAACCAACAGAACAATAGGTGCAGGTATTACGGGTTTCGCGGGTGCGCAGCAGTTTATACTGCCTTGTTTCCGCGAGTGCTACGCTGGGTGCAAAGCCCAGTGCCGCTGCCGTGGTGCCTGCCATACCGCCAGCGCAGATCTTAAAGAACTGCCTTCTGCTGACCTGCATGGATTGCTCCTTGTTTCGACATTGTCACGTCCCATTTACATTCGCTTGCTGCGTGTGCAGGGAGTGGGAGTTATTTTTCTTTGCGGAAGGGGCCGCAAAGGTCCAGAATTGGCTCAATTTCCCTCCATCCAGGAAGGGTTTGTAACAGAATACCATAATCTTGGTGTGTGTGTTCTTATCTGGTTAAGAGAAAGTGAAAAAAACACAGCAAAAAGAAATCAAAAATGTGACAAATATCACGGGAATGCGACAAATTGAGTTATGGCAGCGTGACGATTTACAACATTCCCGGCTTGATGAAGTCGCGGAAGAAGTTCCCGTTGCGTTGGTCTACAACGGCATTTCGCACGTAGTGATGATGGCTTCGCCAAAAGACCTTGAACGCTTTGCGCTTGGTTTTTCGCTTTCCGAAGGAATAATCGAAAGCCCGCGTGATATTTTCGGCATGGATGTTGTTCCCTCGTGTAATGGTCTGGAAGTGCAAATCGAACTTTCCAGCCGTCGCTTTATGGGGTTGAAGGAGCGCCGCCGGGCGCTGGCGGGGCGTACAGGCTGTGGCGTGTGCGGCGTGGAGCAACTTAATGACATCGGTAAACCGGTGCAGCCGCTGCCGTTCACCCAGACGTTTGATCTCAACAAACTGGATGATGCATTACGCCATCTCAATGATTTCCAGCCCGTGGGGCAACTGACCGGTTGTACCCATGCCGCAGCCTGGATGTTGCCGTCTGGCGAACTGGCGGGCGGACATGAAGATGTGGGTCGTCATGTGGCGCTGGATAAACTGTTAGGTCGGCGGGCGCAAGAAGGTGAACGTTGGCAGTCGGGGGCGGTGTTGGTTTCCAGCCGCGCCAGCTATGAAATGGTGCAAAAATCGGCGATGTGCGGAGTAGAAATTCTGTTTGCGGTGTCTGCCGCGACAACGCTTGCCGTAGAAGTCGCCGAGCGATGTAACCTGACGCTGGTAGGTTTTTGTAAGCCGGGACGGGCGACGATTTATACCCATCCGCAACGGTTGATTCATAATTAAAGAAATACCGCAATTCTGATTCTGGATTGCGGTTTTATTTTTTTATTAAATAATGCTGAATATGTTATTCAGCATTTAAATAATAATTTCACCACAAGAAATTATCTCGTTAACTCCGGTTTATATCGATATACTCCAGTCGCATTAATCCTTTAAGAATTAATCATTATTTATATAAGACATTTTGTTTTAATCATCGCGTCAATAAATAAATGTTTCCGATGAGTGAATGAAAATAACAAACCTTGCACCGGTTGTAAAAAACAGCAATGTATTTTCAATAGTGGGTGATGGATTATGAGTATTGAAAAATGAGTACATTACAATTACCTGGCAGTTCATATTCTACAGAAGTTAATTTAAACGGCTTAATTGAGGTGCTCAGTAAGCATCTTTACTCCACCCCCGTGGTCGCCGTGCGGGAATTAGTGCAGAACGGGCATGATGCGATCGTGCGCCGCAGGATTGAGCAACCCGATGCGCCAAATGATAACTCTATTCGTGTGGTGGCAGACGTGGCGAAATCCACCATCACCATTAGCGATACCGGCGCGGGTCTGACAGAAAGCGAAATTCACGGCTTCCTGGCTACAGTGGGCGTGGGTTATACCCGAATGCTGCGCCAGCAGGATGACAATACCGGTTTAATTGGTATGTTCGGCCTCGGTTTTTTGTCGGCATTTGTACTGGCAAAAGAGGTCACGGTGTTGACAACATCCTGGCAAACGCCGGATCAGAGCTGGAAATACCACTCTACCGACGGGCAAAAATATACCGTTACAGCGCATCAGACCTCGGAGCCGGGGACGCAGGTGATTCTGACGCTCAAAGAAGAGTACAGCCATCTGGCGAGTAACAATTTGCTGAACCGCGTCCTTTCCCGCTACTGCATATTGCTGCACGAACCGGTCTATGTGGGGGACGCCAGCGAGCCGGTGAACAAACTCCAGCCACCGTGGCGTGAAGAAACGCCAGACGGCGTAACGATGCACCGTGCGCTGGTACAGCGTAAAAATCTCGCCTTTGCCGCCCAGTTTGAATCTTCTTTTGAACCTATTTGCACCATTCCGGTGGTGCCAGCGGGAATGAGCGATGCAGTTGGAATTTTATGGATTCAGGATGGCGCAACCTACGGTACCAGCGATAACCGCAACCTGTCGCTGTTTTTGCGCGGCATGTTACTCGATGACGAAGCGCGTGAGCTGTTACCGCCCTGGGCCGGTTTTATTGGCGGCGTGATTGAGTCATCGAAACTGACGCCGACGGCGAGCCGGGAAGATCTCCAGCGCGACGAAACCTGGGTCGCGGTGCAGGAGGCGTTAAAAGAGGCGCTGATTTCTGGTTTATCCGATCTCGCACAAAATCAGCCAGAAATCTGGCGACGGGTATTAATGCGCCATAACGAAGCGTTGCTTGGCGCAGCGTTGTGTGATGACCGTCTGTTTGATTTGCTCAAAGACCGTTTACAGGTGCCAACGTCAAAAGGCGCGCTGCTGGCGAAAGATTTACGCGTTAATAACAGCATTCATATTCTGTTAAGTCGCGACGGCGGTTTCGAAGAGATGCTGTTCCACATTCTGCAACGACCTGTTGCTCGTGGCGATCGCTATGCCGTGGTGCCATTTTTACGCCGCTGGGCGCTGTTATATCACTGCCGGATTATTGAAGTCGGTACGCAAACGGGCAATGAGCAGTTGTTCAGCCTGGCGGAATTACCCGAAGAGCAGGTTGCTTATCTGGAAGAGCATCTCTGCGATGGCGAGCAATTAATTATCTCGCGCTTTGAACCGGCCGTTTTACCATTAGTGGTAACGCCAGATCGGGAAGCGGAATTAAAACAAATTCTTGAACAGGATGACGCGGATAAACGTATTAGCACCGCAGCGTTAATGCTGGCACGGCAATTTACCTCGCAAATCCAAAAGACCAAAACGTCAAGTCTGTATATCAATCTCAATAACCCCTGCATCATGCAACTGGTGACGGCATTACAACATCAGCAACAGCCAGCGGCGGCATTACGGTTATTAAAATCGCTGAAAGTAATTTTGTGCTCCAGCGGTAATAAAGAACAGCAGTGGGATTTACACCAGGCGCTGGATGATTTTACTCAGGTTATTCCTGTCTTAATTAATCAAGGAAAATAAAATGGATACATGGGAGTGGTACAACAAATATAGCCAGGAGTTGCGTGATGCCGGGCAGGAGTATATTCCGCAGATAATTGATGATTTTTCTGAAGGTGTTTTACATCTGCAAATGGAAAAGTGCGATTCGTTATTACCGGAAATGAAAGCACTGAATCAGGTGGCAAAAAATCCGTGGCTGGAAATATTTATCGGACACTGGGAGATGCGCCATCGTCTGACCAACTACGAAGAAGGCGAAAAAGTGCTGCCTGACGTGGTGGCGCTGTTTGAAAAAGCGCATCGGGAAGAGGCGAAAGATTGCCCGCAATCTATCTGCGTTACGCAGGATTTATCCGCCTGCTACGAGAATATAGATGCCCCAGGCTGGGCCAATGAACGCATGGCGGTGTGTGAAGAAACCATCGCGCGCATTGATCCGACCTGGAGCTGCTTTATGTGTTTATCCTGCGAATATGCCAGTGCGCTGATGGATTCCAACAGAACAGAAGAGGCGTTGGTTTATATCGACAGGCAAATCGACGCGGTAAAAGCATCGGGGAGTGAATATTTAGAAGCACTGCTGGCAACTCGTGCCGATATTTTGGTTGCCCTTCAGCGTTACGATGAAGCACGTGAAGTGATTGATGAACTGGCAAAAGAGAATGATTATTGGGGACGCGACCGCATCAATTATCAACTCAAAAAACTGTACATCATGGCGTTATGCGGGCAGGACAAAGAAGTCTGGGAGGAATTGCCGCGTTGGTCAGATCTGACTCCCTATTCATGGGGACTATGGCTGAAGATTATTACTGAATTACTGCCCCGCAATCCACAGAGAAACCACTGGCAACTGGCGCGAATCATCCAAAAAATGCTGGAGCACCGTTCACAGGCCGGGGCGCACCGCAAAGTGGTTGATCTGGCGAAACTGCAAATCACTCTGGCACTGGAGCGTGAATCCGTCTGGATTGCCAAAATGGCGATGAAGCTGGCTCAGCGGCACATACCGAAATTACGCGCGTTATTGGGGGTTGATCGCGAGTTTCTCGAACTTAGTGAAAAAATTGCCGCTAAAGAGGCGGAACTGCTTGCTCGCCCGGTTGTTGAATCGCCTGAAAATAGCGATGAAGAAACGCAGCCTGACCCCGAAAAAGACGTCGAAATATTCCGCCGTGCTTACCTGAACACGCCAGATGATACGGAATTGCTGGGTAAACTGGTCAATGCGTTAAAGGCTTGCAATGCGATTGATGAGTCGATTGAACTGCTGCAAAGCTATGTTGAAAGCCACATCCAGGAAGATAACGGCCTTTGCTTCGATCTGCTGGATCTCCTGCTACACCGTGGCGATCAGCAAGCGATCGAACAACTGGCGAAGCAGTATGAACGGGCTGGGCTACTACATATGGCCTTGTGGTTCCGCGCGCGAGTGATCAACCAACAGGAAGACTGGAGTGAACTGGAGTCGATTGGGCAACAGTTGCTGCAAAATGAAAAAGGGCGTGAGTGGATCGGCGTTTATCGCATGTGCTCCTGGGCAGCACAAAAACAGGAAGCCTGGGATCGGCAGCTGGATTATTTACAGCAATTGCAGCAACTTATGATTAGCCGTGAAGAAGATATTCGCAATCTCCAGTGGGATATCATGGCGACCGCCAGCATCTTACAACAGTGGGATTTGGTGCGGACTATCGCCGCAGAACTGGAAATCGAACTCACGGAAGGTGAAGGTTTTATTGACGAAAAATGGGGGTTACTGAATATCCGTTTCCGGGAAAACTTCGAATACCGCTATTACTATGCCCAGCGGATTGGACCGGTAACGGCAAGGATCATTGAACCAACCTACCGGACCGATTACCCACAACATGTTGATGAAATTGTCGTTTTCGATGCGGAGATGTTGAATACCCGGCCTGAAGATGAGGAAGAACAGAAGAATTTCACGCCGCTTTATGGCTGCCTGAAAACCATTATCCCGACTGAATACGGCGAGTCCTGGTTCTGCGAAGGCGTTATGCCTGGTGAAGAACAGTTTAATGCCTTCCGTGAGGCGCTACGTGAACGAAACTGGTACTACTGGAGCAACAGTAACGATGACTATACGTTAACGGACAGCCATCAGGGAGAAGATGCCGAGCCACTGCCCGCGTTATATTTTGTTATCAGCGCGCCGCGTTCGGTTGCTAAAGCTAATATTGATAAAACGCTAAGTGAGTTAACCGCAGACTGGGAACATCCGTTGTGTTGGTGGCGACTTGCCAAAGAAGCCGGAGCGAACGAAGAGAAACATGCTGCTATTTCTGAACGTTATGGGATGTAATGCAGGTTTAAATAATGGGGGGCAGAAACTTCCCTCCCGCAATGGTTGAACTGTTAATTGAATTAAGTCCTGTAATTTAGATATAAAATTACAGGACTTATTCATTCAGTGAATTGTAGCTATTTATTTATAAACAAAACGCGTGTAGTGACGCTTTCTTTTTTCCTTTATTATATTCACTCTCTTATTTATCTATTTATAAGGCAATTAAATGAAAAGGAATTTATTATCTTCAGCTATTATTATCGCCATAATGGCCCTCGGTATCACCGGATGTGATGATAAAAAAGCCGAAACAGAAACTCCCCCGCCCGCCAATAGTCAACCTGCCGCACCAGCTCCTGAAGCCCCCGTTGCAAAAGCAGAAGCTAAGCCTGAAACGCCTGCGCAACCGGTGGTCGATGAACAAGCGGTTTTCGACGAAAAAATGGATGTCTATATCAAGTGCTACAACAAGTTACAGATCCCTGTACAGCGTAGTCTGGCGCGTTATGCGGACTGGCTGGAAGATTTTAAACAGGGGCCTACCGGTAAAGAGAGGACTGTCTATGGCATCTACAGTATTAGTGAATCCAATCTCTCAGAGTGTGAGAAAGGCGTGAAAAGTGCTGTGGCGTTAACGCCTGCACTGCAACCTATTGACGGCGTGGCGGTGAGTTATATCGATGCTGCCGTGGCGTTGGGTAATACCATTAACGAAATGGATAAATATTACACCCAGGAAAATTATAAAGACGATGCGTTTGCCAAAGGGAAAACGCTGCACCAGACATTCTTAAAAAATCTTGATGCCTTTGAACCTGTCGCAGAATCTTATCATGCGGCAATTCAGGAAATTAATGATAAGCGCCAGCTTGCGGAACTGAAAAATATTGAAGAAAGAGAAGGGAAAACATTCCACTACTACTCTCTGGCAGTCATGATCTCAGCGAAACAAATTAATAACCTGATCTCGCAAGATAAGTTTGATGCCGAAGCGGCAATGAAGAAAGTGACTGAGCTGGAAACGCTGGTGGCGCAGGCCAAAGAAGCGGATAAAGGTGGCATGAATTTCTCATTCATCCATTCGGCAGACCAATATCAGCTTGAGGCTAAAAAATATGTTCGCCGCGTAAGAGATAAAGTCCCGTACTCTGACTGGGACAAAGAGCAACTTCAGGACGCAAACTCAAGCTGGATGGTCGAAGACTCTTTCCCGAGAGCGTTACGCGAGTACAACGAAATGGTCGATGATTATAATCGCCTACGTTAAACGTTTCTGATTCTTGTGCGCAATGTAGTCGGGAGCATATCAATTCATAGTACCGGGGCGATGAAGCCCCGGCGTGAGAGATTACTGCCCGTAATAGGCATTAGCCCCGTGCTTACGCAGATAGTGCTTATCTAAGAGTTCATTTTGCATGGCAGGAAGCTGCGGCGCGAGCTGGCGCGAGAACAGCCCCATATACGCGCACTCTTCCAGCACCACAGCATTATGCACCGCATCGGCGGCGTTTTTACCCCAGGCGAACGGGCCGTGAGAATGCACCAGTACCGCCGGGATTTGTGCCGGACTCCTGCCGCGCTCTTCGAAGGTTTTAATGATCACTTCGCCAGTCTGGTATTCATACTCACCGTTGATCTCCTCTGCGGTCATCTGGCGCGTGCAGGGGATCGCACCGTAAAAATAGTCAGCGTGAGTCGTACCCCAGGCAGGGAGATCAATCCCTGCCTGCGACCAGATAGTGGCATGGCGCGAGTGGGTATGCACAATGCCGCCAATTTCTGCATAGCGGCGATAAAGCGCCAGATGCGTTGGCGTGTCGGAAGAGGGCTTTTTGCTGCCTTCCACCACCTTACCGCTGGCTATTTCAACCACCACCATATCGTCGGCGGTCATCACGTCGTACTCGACGCCGGAAGGCTTGATCACCATCCATTGTCGCGTCTTATCTACTGCGCTGACATTGCCCCAGGTGAACGTCACCAGATGGTGAGCGGGAAGCGCCAGATTCGCCGCCAGCACGTCGGCTTTCAGTTGCTCTAACATATAAAACCAGCCTCCTGCATACGCGCTTCAATCCAGCGCCGCGCCTGAATAATCTCCAGCACCGGTTCTTTGGCTTTTTCGGTCCACATCTCAATCAGGAAAGAACCGCGATAGTTCAGTTCATGCAGCGTTTTGAAGATGCCAACGAAATCGACGCAGCCTTCGCCAAACGGCACATCACGGAACTGTCCGGGGCTTTGCTCGGTGACTGGCAGGGTGTCTTTCAGGTGAATAGCCGCGATACGGTCAATGCCCAGTTTCAGTTCTGCGGGAACATCATTACCCCAGGCGCTGAGGTTGCCGACATCCGGGTAGACGGTGAACCATGGCGAGGCGAGCATCTCGTCCCATTTTTTCCATTTGCTGATGGAGTTCATAAACGCGGTGTCCATAATCTCCACCGCCAGCATCACTTGTGATGCCGCCGCCTGTTCAACCGCCCACGCCAGTCCTTCAGCAAACCGTTGCCGGGTGCCTTCGTCATGGTCTTCGTAATAGACGTCGTAGCCCGCCAGTTGAATGGTGCGAATACCAAGGTCGCGCGCCAGGCGAATCGCGTTACTCATGATTTCCCGCGCCCGCTGGCGCACCGCCTCGTCGCGGCTACCAAAAGGGAAACGGCGATGGGCAGACAGGCACATTGACGGAATAGCAATGCCCGTTTCGATCATCGCGGTAACCAGCGAAGCACGTTGTGCGGCGCTCCAGTCCAGGCGTGACAGACGTTCGTCGGTTTCATCCACCGACATTTCGACAAAATCAAAACCGCAGCTTTTTGCCAGCACCAGTCGCTCCGGCCAGGAGAGATCTTTCGCCAGCGCCTTTTCATAAATACCTAACGGATGATTACGCACGTGCGCCTCCCCAGATTGAGTCGATTTGCGCATGAAAATCAGCGGCCACCTGCGCCGGATTTGCTGCGCCTGCCAGCGCCCGCCCGGCAATAAACGCTTTCACGCGGATATCTTTAAACAGCGGCAGGTCAGCAGGGGTAATCCCGCCAGTAATAGAAAGTTCGAGGCCGATATCAGAAAGAGCCTTCATACGCGCCAGATCCGCCTCGCCCCATTGCTGCCCGCTGGCCTGTGCGTCGCGACCACGATGATAAATCGCCTGCCGTACACCAATGCGATGCCAGTCACGTGCGTCGTCCAGTGTCCAGTTGCCGAACAGCTCTATCTGGATTTCACCGCCGCAGTGTTGCGCCATCGCGTGGCCTTTTTCCACCGTGGCGAGCGGCGCGGCGCAGATGATGGTCATCCAGTTGGCGCCCGCGCCAAACGCCTGTTGCGCGAGCGTTTCACCGGCATCAGCGACCTTCCAGTCAGCGACGATGATTTTGTTCGGGCACTGTTCACGCAAGGCTTTCACCGCGCCAAGCCCTTCGTTTAAACAGAGAATGGTGCCCGCTTCGACGATATCGACGCTGTCTTTTAACCGCGTCACGTCGCGCTGCGCGGCTTCAAGTGATGAGTGGTCGAGAGCCAGTTGCAGAAGTGGTCTGCTCATAGTGTGTGTTCCTTAATGCGGGTGTGATAACCCTGAAGTGCGGCAATGAGTTGCTGATAGCGTTGATATTTTTGTTGGTAATGCTGATGCGCGGTCATGTCCGGCAGTAATGTGCGTAGCGGATGTTGCGAGCTGTGCTGGGCCTCGCTGAAGTTGCGATAAACGCCCGTACCGACACGGGCAGCGAGCGCCGCGCCAAAGCATCCCGTTTCTTCCACCTGCGGCAGCTCGATACGCAGACCGCTGACGTCCGCCAGCATTTGCATCCAGACATCGGAGTGCGCCGGACCGCCAGTCACGCGCAGGGTGTGAACAGCGGTAAAACGTTCACGCATCCGGTTGAGGTGGGTCATGTGGCTGAACACCACGCCTTCATAAATGGCCTGCAACAGGTGCGCGCGGGTGTGAATGGCCTGCATCCCGTAGAAACCGCTGGTCATCTCAAGTCCGGCGTTACTGCCGTACAGGAACGGCAGGAAAAAGAGATCGCCTCCGGCTTTCGGCAAGCTGGCAACGGCCTGATTAATCTCAGCAAAAGAGATTTCTCCCCACTGCGCGGTAAACCATTCGAGATTGCCGGAAGAGGTAGGGCTGGCTTCGTGAACGATAAATTGACCGTCATTAACGTAGCGGCCATAGACATACGGATGCGCTTCACCGTCACGTAAACCGCTGGTTATGCCGCTGGTCACCGCCCAGGTTCCCATCACCGCATTGAGGGTAGATTCGTCTTCGATCCCGGCGCAGAGTGCGGTGGAAACCACATCAAAAAGGCCACCGACAACGGGCGTACCCGCTTTCAGACCGGTCTGTGCGGCTGTCTGAGCGGTGATCTCCCCGCAGATTTCGGCAGATCCAACAACAGGCGGCAGGGCGTGGTTGATTTCACCTATCCCCAGCCAGTCGGTGAGGCACGGGTCATATTCCCCAAGACTCATGTTGTAGAGATTGGACTCGGAAATATTGCTTTCTTCGCAGCCTTTGACGCCGGTTAAACACCAGCGCAGGTAGTCGTGCGTCATCATCACGCAGCCAATTTGCGCATAACGCTCAGGTTCGTGCATTTTCAGCCAGCGTAACAGCGACACCGGATGCCCGGTCCACAAGGTTTGGCGGGTCAGCGGGTAGAGTTTTTCCGGGACGCCATCTTCCTGCCAGCAACGGACGATTTCCATCGCCCGGCGGTCAGAGGACAAAATGGCGTTACCTAGCGGTTTGTTATTTTTATCGAGTAAAAACAAACCTTTCCCTTGTGCGGAGATACCGATACCCACAATTTGCTCCCCGCTAACGCCGGAATGGGTAAGCAGGGCGCGAATGACAGCCATGCAGCATTGCCACAGTTCTGCCATATCGCGCTCTGCCCAGCCTGGCTGCGGGCTTAATGCGCACAGCGGCAGGCGCTGCACGCCCGCCTCCCGGCCTTCGCGGTCATACAGTCCGGCTTTCAGCCAGCTACCGCCACAATCTAACCCCAGCGCCAGTATTGCGTCATGGTTTATTGCACCTCATCCACGGCTTTCAGCAGTTCAGCGCCCTGCGGAACATCTTTAACAAACATGTCGCGAACCTGATTACCCAATGCATCGCTAAAGGCTTTGCGGTCGAGATCGGTAATCACTTCAACGCCCGCGTCTTTCATGCCGTCGATGATTTTTTGCTGATCTTCAGCAACCAGTTTGCGCTGATAGTTACCCGCTTCTTGCGCAGATGTGATCAGTGCCTGCTGGAACTCAGGGGTTAAGCCATCAAACTTCGCTTTGTTGATCACCACCAGAAGTGGGGAGTAGGCGTGATGGGTCAGAGAAAGGTACTTCTGCACTTCATAAAATTTTGCTGACCAGACGACGTTAATCGGGTGTTCCTGGGCGTCGATGGTGCGGGTTTCCAGCCCGGTATAGACTTCGGCAAATGGCATCGGGATCGGGTTAGCACCGAAGATTTTGAATGCCGCAATATTCATTGGACTATTGTTGGTACGGATCTTCAGCCCTTGCAGATCGGCGGGAGTTTTAACCGGTGCACGCGAGTTGGTGACATCGCGCCAGCCGTTTTCCCAGTAAGCCAGCACTTTCAGCCCTTTACCTTCAAGGGAGATTTTCAGCTCATCACCGACTTTACCGTCGAGGGTTTTATGCGCATGGGCGGTATCGCGGAACAGGAAAGGGACATCGAGCAGGTTGATGACGGGCGAGAGTCCCGTAAAGTTATTGGAGCCAGACATCTCCATATCAATAGTGCCGCCGCGCACGCCGCTGATCATCGCCTGCGCATTGCCGAGGGTGCTATCCGGGAACAGTTTTAACTTCAGTTCGCCTTTGGTTTTTTCTTGCAATAATTCGTTGAATTTTTTTGCTGCAATATGTTGTGAATCGGTTTGCGAGGTTTCATAACCGAAACGTAATGATTGTGCCGCCAGAGAAGATGTACTGAACGCCGCCACTCCGGCAAATAATAAAGCGTAGGTTACAGAACGTAATTTCATTATGATTTCCTTTTAACTCATCCATTTAAGAGGAGCGGTAATAAGCTCCGGTATAAAAATAAATAATGCTAACAACATGAATAAAACCATGACGTAAGGCGCAACGCCTTTTACCGCATCGTCAAATTTAAGTTTTGCCACGCCGCATACCACGTTAAGGACGTTACCGACCGGGGGCGTAATCAGTGATATTGAACAGTTGATAATAAACATGATGCCGAAATAGACCGGATCTATTCCCGCTTCTTTCACTAATGGCATTAATACAGGTGTAAGAATTAATACGGTGGGCGTTAAGTCCATTACCGTGCTGATCACCATAATAGCAAGCATAATGACGATGAATAATAAGCGAGGCGAATCAACCAACGGTTGTAATAGCTCCGATACCATCATGGGTAATTCGGCGATCGTAATAAGCCATGCAGATACCGCAGCAGAAGCCACCAGGAACATGACCACGGATGTGGTTTTCGCCGCGTTAATCAGAACATGATAAAGCGTGGAGAAGGTCATTTCGCGATAGACCACCACCGAGACGAACAGAGCGTAGAAGGCGGCAACCGCGCCTGCTTCGGTAGGCGTAAATAACCCCGAACGGAAACCGCCAATAATAATTATCGGCAAAAAGAGCGCCCAAATACCGGAGACTAAAGATTGCCAGACTTCCCGCAGTGAGGCTTTTGGCTGGCAAGGCAGATTCAGCCGTTTTGCCTGCCACCACCAGGTAATCATCAGCGTGACGCCCATCATGATGCCCGGCGCGATGCCCGCCATAAACAGTTTACTGATAGAGAGTCCGCTGGAGACGCCGAAGATAATGAGTGGAATAGAGGGAGGGATAATGGCCGCAATAATACCGCCAGAACCGATAAGTCCGGCGGCGCGATTTACCGGATAGTTGGCCTGACGCATCATCGGCACCAGCAGCGCCGCGACAGCTGCGGTATCAGCAACCGCAGAACCGGAAAGGCTTGCCATGATCATTGCCGCCAGCACGCCAACGTAACCCAGACCGCCTGGCCTGTGACCCACCAGTTTCATTGGCAGGTCGACAATACGTTGCGACAGGCCGCCCGCATTCATGATCTCACCCGCCAGCACAAAGAAGGGGATCGCCAGCAGGGAGAAACTGTCTGCACCGTTGACCAGCGTTTGCGCCAGAATTTGCACATCAAAGATATCCATCCAGAACATCAATGAGATGCCGCACAGCAATAATGCCCAGGCGATGGGAACACCAATCGCGATAGCGCCTAACAAACTGACAATAAATATAAGAATTGTCATCGTCAGACTCCTTGTTGATTTTGGCTGATGGTATTTGTGAACTGCCGGTATAAATGACGCAATTCCAGCAATGCGATAATCAGGCTGGTGGGGATAGCGGCGGCGTACATTAAGCCAACGGGTACGCCGAGAATGGGCGATAAGTTACTCCAGTCCTGTGACGTTTTTTCTATTGCACCCCAGGCCAGACCCAGACACAGCAATAAAATGAGCGTATGGGTTAGCAGCGAAACACGTTGTTGATTAGTGGGAGAGAGTTTTTCGACTAAAAAAGTAACCTGCACATGGCTGTTGTCCATATAAGCAACGATAGCGCCAATAAAGGTTAACCAGACAAATAAAAGCCGGGATAATTCATCAATCGATAATATGCTTGTGTGAAATCCATATCGAAGAATGATATTAATAAAAATAATACAAGACAGTATTGCGATGATGAGCGCAAGAATGCCTTCGAGTATCCGTTTCATAACGAGTCCTTCTTGTTATGCAATATGTTTTCATTAATTAATGTTGTTGGTATTCGTAATATTTATTGGAGAGCGATTAATTAGAATCTGGCAAAATAATGAATCGTTTTAAATAGATTCATTTAGAGAGTGAATGCCATTGCGTAATATTTCGATGCGGTGCTGAACATCAGCAGCAGCATGGATTTCTAATAACTTGATGCCCGAAAATTGCAATGTTGATGGTTCTGCTACATTAAATAACTCGCGAACATGATCTGTGGTCATCAGGCTTTCTGCACAGAATGGTGCAAACGGCGCGTGTAAATCCTGCCATTCTCCGTATGCTCCGTTTAGCGTCGTACCAGAGAACATCAACGCGCCGAGTTTCCCGGCCTGTTTCGCCATTTGGGTATGGGTCAGCGGCAACGCTGTATTGCGGCCTTCAATGGCGGATCGCGCCCAGTTGATACAGATGCTGATGTCATAATCGGCAATGACTTCCAGCACATTTTCCAAAGGCAAAAAGCCTTTGCGTGGAGCGGCAGACGTCATGGCATCGCAGTGTTCCAGCACCAGTTTGCACGGCCAGTCCCAACTGGCGATTTCTTTTAACGAGCGGGCAAAAGCATCCGTCGCTTGCATAACATTGGGATTCGTTGCTAACGGTGCGGCCTGGATCTCCAGTGCGAGCACTTTATTAGCCTGCAATGAGTTGATTTTATGGAACAGGTGGCAATAGTACGCCACGCAGGCCTTGCGTTGTTCTTCATCGCTGGAGGCGAGACCAAAGCCGCTGTTTTCGCTGCGGCGACGCATGGTTTCCATCACAGCGGTGATGACAAATTTCCAGCTTTCCGGCGTATGGCGAAGTAACCATTGATCGCCAAGAGGATGGAAGTTTTCCAGGCAGGGTTGTTCCAGACCGCGAATATCAGGGGTATCTGATAATTGTCGCCAGAATTCCTTCTCTTCCTCTTCACTTCTTTGATGAAAAGAAGGTGCACAGGGATACGCGCCGATAATATAACCGACATTATTCGCTTTCATTTTGTGCTCCAGTAATAACTTTTTATAAAGCGCAGAGGGCGACTTTAACCACGATTTTGCGGATTGCCGTAGGGGCATTTTTATTACATGCCGGTCGGTGAACATCCTGCGGGAAGAAAATAGCGTAGCTACCCGGTATCATTTCTATAAATGATTCATGTTCACTATCGTGATAAAAAATAATATCGCGTTGCTCTAATAACGACTCACTGAATTTATTATTTCCCGTATCAATAGCAATGCCGATTTTCTCTTCACCCCACGCCAGAAACTGAATATCGATATACCGACGATGCACTTCCGGACGGTTTTCCACCGCTTCGCGTGTGGTTAAATCGATAATTTGCGCATAAATATTCTTGCCGTCGATTTCGACGACGCCCGGCTCCAGGGCGTTGAAGTCGGTGGTGCGCAGAAAATCGAGCGCCTTTTCAATGGCGACGGGCAAACGGCACGGATTAGGTTGTGTGATATGTCCAAATATCATGGTCTATCTCCTTATAATGCCTGGATTTTTGCCCATACGCTGTCGTCAATGGTAATTCCGTTACGACGGTTTTCTGCCAGCAGGGTAGTGAATTCGTGACCGGGTAAACGAATGGCCTGGTTTTCGTCTGCGCGCTCGGCGCTAGTAACGTAATCCATAATGCGTTGCAGTTTGGCATCGCGGGTGGAACCGTCGATCAGTTTGTCCACTTCAATGGCAATAAAGATTTGTGAAATGCCGTACTCGTCGCTGTTGTCCTGGGTGACTTCAGCAACCGATGCGCCGTCAGAAAGGAGAGTGGCTATCATATCCAGCACAATCGACATGCCAGAACCTTTCCAGTAACCCATCGGCAAAATGCGGCGATTTTTCTCGATAATGCCAGGTTCTTTGGTCAAATTGCCCTCATCATCAAACCCACCATCGACCGGCAGCTCGCGTCCCGCCAGACGATTCACTTCTAACATGCCGTAGGAGAACATCGACATCGACATATCGACCATGGTGATGGGGGACGAAGGAATGGCGACGATCAGCGGGTTAGTGCCGATGCGACACTCTTTTGCGCCCCACGGCGGCATTACGGCGATAGAGTTGGTCCAGCAGATGCCGATATAGCCTTTTTCCGCCGCCTGCCAGCCGTAGCTGCCGCCGCGCATCCAGTGGTTGGCATTGCGTAACGCGACCAGGCCAATCCCGTGAGTTGCCGCCAGTTCAATGGCGCGATCCATCATCTTTTTCGCCGTCAGGTTACCGATCGAACGCTGGGCGTCCCACTGCTCAATCGCGCCGAGGCTGGTTATACGTTTGGGTTGGGCGTCAGGAATGATATCGCCGTTTTCCAGTTGCTGAATGAAACGGGGGAAACGGTTAACGCCATGAGAATAAACGCCGGATTCGGTGGTGCGGGCGAACATCTCTGCACAGGCATCGGCTGTTTCGCTGTCAACGCCACGTGAAATTAATACCCGATTAAAGGCTGTTTTTAACTGCTCAAATGTCACTTTCATCCCTGGCTTCCTTGTGTTTGTTGATCGCTTTTTTAGCTTAAAATTCCATTATGTGAAATTTGATTTCAAATATATCGATCGCTTTTTAACAAAGCAATCCGCGCCATTATTTTAAAAAATTATTAAAATCAAATGGTTACAAATTATCTGTCGAGATCGTGAACTGCGACACACTTTGCGTTACCATCAGGGCGCGATAAAAAGGGGAAGAAAGCGATGGGAAAAAAAGAGCACGAGTTGGCGCAGGAAAAAGAGCGCCCAGCTGGAAGTCAGAGCCTGTTTCGCGGGTTGATGCTGATTGAGATTTTGAGCAACTATCCAAACGGTTGTCCGCTGGCGCATCTCTCTGAACTGGCTGGCTTAAATAAAAGCACGGTCCATCGTTTATTGCAGGGGCTACAGTCCTGTGGCTATGTGACAACTGCGCCCGCTGCGGGGAGTTACCGCCTGACCACAAAATTTATTGCTGTTGGGCAAAAGGCGCTGTCGTCGCTGAATATCATTCATATTGCCGCGCCGCATCTTGAGACGCTGAACATCTCCACTGGTGAAACCATTAACTTTTCCAGTCGAGAAGATGATCACGCTATTTTGATTTATAAACTGGAACCTACTACCGGTATGCTACGAACTCGCGCCTATATTGGTCAGCATATGCCGCTCTACTGTTCGGCGATGGGTAAGGTTTATATGGCGTTTGGGCATCAGGACTACGTGAAATCGTATTGGGAAAGCCATCAGAATGAAATCCAGCCGCTAACCCGCAACACCATTACCGAACTGCCCGCGATGTTCGATGAACTGGCGCGCATTCGTGAAAGCGGCGTGGCAATGGACAGAGAAGAGAATGAACTTGGCGTCTCCTGTATTGCTGTTCCGGTGTTTGATATTCATGGGCGGGTGCCGTATGCGGTGTCGATTTCGCTTTCGACATCACGCCTGAAACAGGTGGGGGAGAAAAATCTCCTGAAACCGCTGCTTGAAACTGCGCAGGCTATCTCCAATGAACTGGGATTTACCGTCCGGGATGACCAGGGCGCGATCACATAACGCTTTTGGCAGGTGGCAAAACTTTAATATTTCCTTCGTTGGATCAAAGCAATAATGGCGCACTCTCTGGCACGCTGCGGTTTTAGTGCAAAGGAGTGATCATGAACCGGTTTATTATTGCGGATGCGACGAAATGTATCGGTTGCCGTACCTGTGAAGTGGCTTGCGCAGTGTTGCATCAGGAGAATCAGGATTGCGCTTCGTTGTTACCTGGCGAGTTTATTTCCCGTATTCGTGTCATCAAAGACCACACCTGGACCACGGCAGTAGCCTGTCATCAGTGTGAAGATGCACCGTGCGCGAATGTTTGCCCTGTGGACGCTATTCGCCGCGAACATGGGCATATCTTCGTTGAACAATCACGTTGTATTGGCTGTAAAAGCTGTATGTTGGCTTGCCCGTTTGGTGCGATGGAAGTGGTTTCTTCGGGTAATGACTCCAAC